>JBFJZP010000980.1:0-1222 GCA_041622095.1 Burkholderiaceae bacterium
ATCTGATTATGTCTCGCGCCACGCACGAAGTACACGTAGGCGCCGACACAACAGCTCAGGAATGCGGCGAATGCGAGACGGTAGGCCTGCGACTGTGACGCCCCGATGGCCATCAGGCCATCGATCGCCAGGCCGATACCCCACTGGATGCTGAACACGCCCAGGAAAATCACCAGGTTGAACGCACTGAGCGCACGCCCCGCGAGTTCAGCCGGAAATGCCATGGCCACCGCAGGTTGCGACGGCGTGACGAAACTGCAGGTCATGCAATACACCGCCAGCATTGCGCCGGCGTGTGGCACCAGTGCATCCGGCATGACGATGATCAGCGCCAGGATCAGGAAGCTGGCCGGCAGGCCCCGGCTGATCAGGCGATCGGCATGCCAGCCACGCTGGGCCAGCCAGGGGCCGGCCATGCCCCAGGTCCAGAAGGTGCACAACATCGTCATGTTGATCCAGAACAGGCCGGTGGCCGACTGCAGCGGCGTGAAGCCGGCCATCTTCTCCATCCATGGCGCAGCCCACAATGTCTGAATCGCCAGCAGTCCGCCATAGCCGAAAAACCCCAAGGGCAACAGGCGCCGGAAGTAGGGGTTGCGCCAGACCACCGCATAACTGGGCGCCATCGGCGGCTCGGCAGTCGCGCTTGCCATCGCCGGCTCCGGTCGGGCCCAGGCCGGGACATACCAGACGATCAGCACCAATGCCAGCACCAGCAACACCGCCAGGGCGAGGAACATCGGGCGCCAGCCCAGCGTCGGCAGCAGCCATTGGACCGGCAAGGTCGAGGCCACCATGCCCAGCGAACCGGTCATCAACATCCAGGCGTTGGCACGGGTCTGGATCGTCGGCCCGAACCAGCGGCGGTAACCGGTCAGCGGTGCCATCAGGCAGGCGCTCAGGCCGACACCGCACAGGATGCGCGCGGCCAGCAAGGTGGAAAAGCTGGTCGCGTAGGCGAAGGCCAGGCATCCGAGCGTAGCCACCGCCAGAAAACAGGCCAGCACCCGTCCCGGGCCATAACGGTCGAGCCAGCTGCCCAGCGGCAACTGCGTGACCGAGAACCCGAGGAAATAGCCACCGGCGAGCAGCCCGAGGTCACGCGCATGCAGTTGGAACTCCTGCGTCAATTCCGGCGACAAGGTGGCGGTGATGGCGCGGATCAGCGCCGACAGGAAGTAGGCGAAGGCAAACGTCAGGAAGACGACGACGGCCGCGCGCC
>JBFJZP010000981.1:0-1214 GCA_041622095.1 Burkholderiaceae bacterium
GACCACCGGCACCCCGGCGTCGCGGCAGCTTTTGGCGAGTTTGGCGGACAAGGTGACCGAGGCCATGACGATGCCGTCCACCTGGTATTGCAGGATCTCGGCCAGCACGCCGTCGTCGTCGCCCAGGTCGCCGATGAACATCAGCACGTGGTAGCCGCGCTTTTGCAGATCCTGCGAGAGTTTCTCGATCACCAGCGGATAGAACTGGTTCTCCAGGTAACTCATGACCAGCGCGATGATCTGGCTGCGCCGCGTGATCAAGGTACGTGCCATCGCGTTCGGCCGGTAGCCCAGCTTCCTGGCCGCCGCCATCACCTTGGCGCGGGTCTCGTCGGAGACGCTGGCGCCGGGCGTGAAGCTGCGGCTGACCGCCGACTGCGACACCTGCGCCAGCCGCGCGACATCCTGGGCGTTGGCGGCAGTCTTCATGCCGCCGTCCAGCCGCCGTCGAGCATCAGCGCACTGCCGGTCACCAGGCTGGAGGCCTCGCTGGCCAGGAACACGATCGCGCCCATGATCTCCTCGGTGCGCCCGAGCCGGCCGAGGGCGATCTTGCCAACGACCCACTGGCGAAACGCCGGATCCTCGAACATCGCGGCCGTCATGTCGGTCTCGATGAAGGTCGGGCAGACGGTGTTGACACGGATGCCGGCCGGACCGAGCTCCCAGGCCAGCGCCTTGCTCATGCCTTCGATCGCGTGTTTGCTGGCGCAGTAGATGGTGCGGTTCGGGCTGCCCACATGGCCCATCTGCGACGAGATCTGGATGATCGAGCCGCTTTGGCCGGCCTCCTGCAATGCCTTGGCCACCACCCGGGTGACATGGAACACCGCCTTCACGTTGAGATCGAGTACCGCGTCGATGTCCTCATCCGCCAGTTGCACCATCGGCTTCGGTCGGTTCATGCCGGCGTTGTTGACCAGGATGCGGAACGGCGCACGCGCGCCGAGCGCCTTGCGGACGGCATCGGCGTCGGTCACATCCAGCACCAGCGCCTCACAAACGCCGCCGGCCTGCCGGATGCGTTCACAGGCCTGCTCCAGTTCGTCCGGTTTGCGCGCGACCAGCGTGACGGCTGCACCGGCCTGCGCCAGCGCGCAAGCCGCCGCAAAGCCGATGCCCCGGCTCGCGCCGGTGACCAGTGCGCGCTGCCCGTCGACCCGGAAGCTGGGTGTCTGCAACATGCTCAAACCTCGGCCTGCACCGGCTGGTAC
>JBFJZP010000982.1:0-1214 GCA_041622095.1 Burkholderiaceae bacterium
CCTGGGCATCGAAGATCTCATGGCCGCAGTTGGCCAGGGCCAGGGGAATACGCGCATCTGTGCGGCCAATCGCCAGGCGCCGGTTGCCGCCGCCGTGCTCATGCATCAAGGAGGCGACCTCGTCGACCCACTGGTTGACCCACTCCTGCTCCCGGCTGCCGCCGAAGAAATAGTTGAGCTGCAGCGCCGGGCGGCATTCGTCGATGGTCTCAAGGCCGCGGGCTATGTGGTAGGAGGACTCCGACTCGTAGAGGATCACCGGACCCTGGGCCGGCACGAACAGGTAGCTGCAGGGGATATGCATCTGGAACAGGGCGTAGTTCCGAAACCCGGTGGCGTAGCGAATGCTGATCGGGTCGAAAAGGATGCAGGCGGCGTAGTCGCGCTTGATCAGTTGCTCGCGGATGCGGCCCAGGCGGTAGGCACGCAGGCGGCGCATGTCGATCTGCGCTTCGGTATCGGTCAGGCGCATCACCGGCGAGGTGTGGGCCAGGCGAACCATGTCGATGTTGTTCATGCTATGGCACCGGATAAGTAGTGGTAGGGGGCCGTTGTGGCGGTGGCGGGCTCAAAAAAAGCGCCGTCGATTGCTCGGACGGCGCTGTAAGGGAGCACAGGGCTCAGTCGAGCAGGCGATCCGGGCGCTGCGCTTCGCGTTCGTAGTGGATAGGCTCGGCGCGACCATAGAACTGCTTGGCCCGCTCCGGCCGGTTGACGCTGTGCGGGTCCAGCACATAGGTCGGCAGGGCGATGTAGCGGGTGCGGTCGCCCTCGATCTTGGTCACCCGGTGCATGGAGAAGCGACCCTTGAAGATCTGCAGGTCGCCGGGCTGCAGGTCCAGCTCATGGACCGGGCCGCGGTCGCCGCGCAGCACCTTGGTGACGGCTTCGAGGTTCTCGTTCTCCGGGGTGCGCAGGTCCGGGCAGTACTCGAACATGCCGCCTTTCTCGGCCCCCTGGACCAGGATACTGACGGTGAATTCGTTGCCGTCGAAGTGCCAGGCGAACTCGTGGCCGGGGTCCATCACGCTGTAGGGGTTGCGCCCCAGCGGATCGGCCCAGCGGTAGATCGGCGCCACGCCGAGGCAGTCGGAGACGAAGCGCAGCACCTCGTCGGAGTCATAGGCCGCGCGCAGGTCCGAGTCGGCCTCGAGGATGTCGGAGTTGATGAAGCCGTTGGTGCGCTTGTTGAAGATGCGCTTGGGATGATCCTC
>JBFJZP010000983.1:0-1211 GCA_041622095.1 Burkholderiaceae bacterium
CGACCGCGAGGCGCAGCGGGTGGACGCAGCCGCCGCCCGGCTGGGACGCCCGTCCGGTCTGGCCACGGTGCAGCGTGTCGGGCTGGTCTCGGTTGCCAGGCGCCAGCGCCTGGCTACGCGCGCCGCGTTGGCGCGCCAGGGCCGGGATCTGGAACTGCTGCAGGCGCGCCTGCTGGCCGGGCGACAGCGTTGCATCGAACGCCTTCACGAAAGGCTCGCGCGCAGCGAACTGCGGCTGGGCCTGCTGGACCCGGCCCTGGTCCTGGAGCGAGGATATGCCTGGATCGCCGATGCCGATGGGCACACCGTGACCCGGGCCGATCAGGTGCAGGAGGGCCAGATGGTCCGCGCCACGCTGGCCCACGGGGCCATCGATTTGCGCGTGAGCGGGCAGGCTTGAACAAACTTCCTACAATCAGGTTTTTGCTCAACCCACTGAAGAGGACATCATGGAACATACCCTGCCAGCCTTGCCCTACGCCATCGACGCCCTGGCGCCGCACTATTCGCGCGAAACGCTCGAATTCCATCATGGCAAGCATCACAACGCCTATGTCGTGAACCTCAACAACCTGCAAAAAGGCACCGAGTTCGAATCGATGGCGCTGGAGGACATCATCAAGAAGTCCAGCGGCGGCATCTACAACAACTCCGCCCAGATCTGGAACCACACCTTCTTCTGGAACTGCATGAAGCCGGCCGGCGGCGGTGAGCCTTCCGGTGCGCTGGCCGCTGCGATCAACGCCAAGTGGGGCAGCTACGCGGCCTTCAAGGAGGCTTTCGTGAAGTCGGCGGTCGGCAATTTCGGCTCCGGCTGGACCTGGCTGGTCAAGAAGGCCGACGGTTCGGTCGACATCGTCAACATGGGTGCCGCCGGCACGCCGCTGACGACCGGCGACAAGCCCTTGCTGACGGTGGACGTCTGGGAGCACGCTTATTACATCGACTACCGCAACGCCCGTCCGAAGTTCGTCGAGACCTTCCTCGACAAGCTGGTGAATTGGGAATTCGCCCAGGCCAATTTCGGCTGATCCGGCGCGGATCGCCAGACCCGAAGGCCGGCCTTGTGCTGGCCTTTTTTCTTGTTCGTGTTGTCGTGCCAACCCACGGCACCCGAGCGGCCGCAGCCGGATCGACGCGGCTGGCCGCCTCGCGCTTGTGGCCGCGGGTCAGCGGCTGGCGTCGAACGGTTTGCCGGTCAACTTGAACCC
>JBFJZP010000984.1:0-1209 GCA_041622095.1 Burkholderiaceae bacterium
CCGTCGTCGCCCGCGGCCGCGATCACCAGTTCGGCATCCGGCAGCAGGCGGTGCAGCGCGCCGCAGATGCTGTCGAACACCGGCTGGGCATCGGCCACCGAGGTGCTGACCACGCCCAGCACTTCGGTCGTCGCATGCTGGTGCTCCAGCGCCTGCTTGGTCTCCTGCACCAGCCGTGCGTTCTCCAGCGCCACGCCCATGCTGGCCGAGATCGTCAGCAGCAAGCGCACGTCGGCCTCGCCGAAGGCGTATTCCCGCTCGTGGTTCTGCAGCGTGAAGAAACCCAGCACCCTGTCGCTGCCGATGATCGGCACCGATGCGCCGGACAGGCTTTGATCGGTTCCCGGTGCGGGAAACAGTCCCACGGCTTCCTGCTCGGCCCGGGTATTGAGAACGCGCACCTCGCGACCATGCAGGATGCCCTCGACCCAGTGGCCCGGCGCCACTGCGCGCGGCGGCCTGTGGGCCAGCGGCTGGCCGTGTTCGTAGTTGTACAAGGTGTGCAAGGTGTTCGTGGCCGCGTCCCACCAGACCATGCTCACGTCGCCGGTGCGGAACACTGCGCGCAGCTTGTCGCCGACCAGCGTCGCGATGGCCTGGAAGTCCAGTTCACCCGCCACGCCGCGCTGGATCGCGGAAATCACCTCGAGTTCGGCGACCCGGTCGTTCAAGGCAACGGTGCGTTCCTGCACCTTGGCCTCCAGCCCCTGGGCCCATTGCGTGTTGTCCAGCGCTGCGGCCGCCTGCGCGCAGAGCATCGCCAGCAGGTCCTGGTCGGAGGCGTGGAAGCGGCCGAACGCACCGTCGATGTCGGCATACAGAACGGCGAGCAGCCGGTCCTGCACCACCAGCGGAACGACCAGGCAGGAGCGCTGGTCCACCGGCGCTGCGCCGTCCGGGCCATGGCGCAGCTGCACGGCCCGGGTGTCCCGTGCCTCGACCAGCCAGGGTGTCACGGCCTGCAGCAGGCTGTCGGGACTCTCATGGGGTGGCAACAGCGTACTGCCGACCATGAACGTCTCGCCAGCTTCACGGACCAGCAACACCCGCTGGGCTCCGCTGATCTCGGCAACCTCCTCGACCAGGAAGTCCTGCAGATCCTGCGCACTGCGCAAGGTGTTGAGCCGCACTCCGGTATCCACCAGGCGCCCGAACGGCTCCATGCCGATGCTCTCGATCGACAGATGGGCCAGCCGCGCGGCCGGTGCC
>JBFJZP010000985.1:0-1209 GCA_041622095.1 Burkholderiaceae bacterium
CTGATGCGCGACGCCAGCACCTGTGCCACCTGGTCCGACAGGTAGTCGCGTTGCATCGGACGGGTTGCGGCGCTGTCGACAGCGCTCTCCGGTAATGGATTATTTGTCATCTTGACTGCTTGTCATACAAGTTTGGCCGATGCTAACACGGGCACCATGCGAAGGGCTGGAAAACCTGCGAGTGCGTGCCGGCATGGCCGCGGCGCGCTGCCTGCGCCACGCCCGGTCGTTATCATGGGTGGCAAATGAATGAACAAATCACCCAAATTACCGACCAATTGACCGCCCTGATCGCCAGCTACGGCATGAACGTGCTTGGCGCCATCGTCACCCTCATCGTCGGCTTCGCGGCCGCGAGCTGGCTGTCGCGCGTGACGACTCGTGCCATGCGCAAGGCGGAGAAGATCGACCCGGTGTTCCAGCCACTGCCGGGCAAGATCGTGCGCGTCGCCGTCATCGTTTTCACGGTGATTGCAGTGCTCAACCGTTTCGGCGTCGAGACCACCAGCCTGATTGCACTGCTCGGCGCGGCCGGCCTGGCGATCGGCCTGGCCTTGCAGGGCACGCTGAGCAATGTCGCCGCCGGCGTGATGATCCTGGTGTTCCGGCCGTTCAAGATCGGCGACGCGGTCAAGGTCGACGGCGACGTCTACATCATCGACCAGCTCGGTTTCTTCATCTGCAAGGCGCACCTGCCGGACGGGCCCTCGGCGTTCCTGCCGAACTCCCGCATCTGGGGCCAGACCATCATCAACTACTCGGTGACCGACAAGGACATCCGGCGCATCGACGAGCACTACGGCATCGGCTACGACGACGACATCGACGCCGCATTGGCGATCCTGAAGAAGATCGTTGCCGACGAGCCCCGCATCCTGGCCGATCCGGCGCCGCTGATCATCGTCGACTCGCTGGGCGACAGTTCGGTCAACATCCTGTTCCGGGTCTGGACGGCCCGGGCCGACTGGTGGAACACCAAGCTCGACCTGGTGCAACGCTGCAAGGTCGGCCTGGAAGCCGGTGGCATCAGCATTCCGTTCCCGCAGCGCGACGTGCACCTGATCGGGCAGCCGGCAGCCGAAAAGCAGGGCTGACAGGCACTGCCGGCACCGGCCCGCGCGGCATGCGCCGCGCCGGCGCGGGTCAGCCGGCCCTGGCGTCGATCGCCGCGTACGCGACGATCTCCATCTTCATGCCCGGCACCACCAG
>JBFJZP010000986.1:0-1209 GCA_041622095.1 Burkholderiaceae bacterium
CGCCGACGCAGCCGATGCCATGGATGCCACTGTTATGGCCGACGCGGCGCCAGTCGGCACCATGCCCGAACCCGGCGCCGGCAGCACGGCGGCGGATGCGCCCACTGCGGACGACACCACCGCCATCGTCTCGCGGCTGGCCGGCCATGCCAAACTGGGCCGTATCGTCGCGCGCTTCGTTACGCAATTGCCACCCCGACTGACCCAGATGGACGAGGCGCTGGCCACGGCCGACTGGCCGGAACTGGCCAGCCAGGCACACTGGCTCAAGGGCGCCGGTGGCAGCATGGGCTACGACATGTTGTTCGAGCCCGCCAAGGCGCTGGAAGAAGCCGCCAAGGCGGCCGACCCGGACGGCGCGCGCGCGGTGATGCTGCAACTGCGCCAGTTCGAACAGCAGATTCAACGCGGCGCGGCCCAGCACGCGCCGCTGGAGGAAACCACGCCATGAAAGAAGACATCTGGGCCGACACCCAGCCCTGGGGTCTGGAGGAAACACCCAAATCGCCCTTGCTCAATGCCAAGGTGATGATGGTCGACGACGAACCCTTGATGACCGACCTGATCCAGGCCTACCTGGAGGACGAGGGTTACAGCCATTTCGTGGTCGCGAATGATCCGCGCCAGGCGCTGGCCTTGCTGCGACGCGAACAACCCAGCGTGTTGTTGCTCGACCTGATGATGCCGCACCTGTCGGGTTTCGACCTGCTCGAGCAGATCCGGGCCGACCGCAAGCTGCGCTATCCGCCGGTGATCGTGCTCACCGCCGCCACCGGCGCCGACTCCAAGCTGCGTGCCTTGCAACTCGGCGTGACCGACTTCCTGTCCAAGCCGGTCGACGAGAGCGAACTGGTGCTGCGCCTGCGCAATACGCTGGCCTTCCACCAGTACCACACGCGCATGATCAATTACGACGCGGTCACCGGCCTGCCGACACGGCGCCTGTTCGACGGCACGATCACCGAGGCGCTGGGGCGCCAGCCACTGGTCGGTGGTCTGGTCGCGCTGCTCAATGTCCAGGTGCCGGAATGCCGGCAACTGCGCGAATCCGCCGGTCAGGCCGCGGCCGACGAACTGGCCCGGACCATGACCCAAAGGCTCGGCCGGTTCGCGCAAGAGGTTCCACTGCCCGCGGTTGTCGGCGCCTCCGCGGCAGGACCACGGATCGCCCGATTGGGGACCATCGCGTTCGGCTTCGTGCTCGAGGGC
>JBFJZP010000987.1:0-1206 GCA_041622095.1 Burkholderiaceae bacterium
CCGGCGTCCTGGTTGCGGCCGCCATCGGCCGGCCCGCCTTTTTCTTCGCCCGTGCCGCCCGGGCTGGCGCGGCCTCGCCGGGTTCGCGCAGGGCGATGATCGGCGTGCCGACCGGGATCTCCCGGCCGATGTCCACCAGCAGTTCCTGTACCGTTCCGTCGGACCAGATTTCGACATCGACCGCGGCCTTGGAGGTGTCGACCACCGCGACCACATCGCCCTTGTGCACCGCCTGCCCGGGCTTCACCTTCCATTCCAGCATCGTGCCCTTGTCCATGTCGGCACCCAGGGACGGCAGCTTGAAATCGAACATGCGCAGGTCGCCCGGTCACCGGTTCAGCAGCGTGCGCACCGCGGCCACGATGGCCGGCACCTGCGGCAATGCCGCCTCCTCCATGTGCCGGGCATACGGAATCGGCACCTCCTGGCTGCACACCCGCGCCAGCGGCGCGTCCAGGTCGAAGAAGGCCGACTCCGATATACGGGCCATCACTTCGGCCGCCAGGCTGCCGCTGCGCCAGCCTTCGTCGACCACCAGGGCGCGGCGGGTCTTGCGCACCGACGCCAGCAGGGTTTCGGTGTCCAGCGGACGCAGCACCCGCAAATCGACCACCTCGGCGGAAATGCCGGCTTGTGCGAGCTCCTGTGCCGCATCCAGCACCTTGTGCAGGCTGCCGCCATAGGTGATCAGGCTGATGTCCGTGCCCGTCAGCCGTACCCGGGCGTGGCGGATGTCGACCTCGACCGTCTCCGGCAGATCGCCTTCCAGGTTGTAGAGCTGCGCATGTTCGAAGATCACCACCGGGTCCGGGTCCTGCAGGGCCGGCCACAACATGCCACGCGCGTCCTCGACCGTCGCCGGCGCCAGCACGCGAATGCCGGGCACATGCGCATACCAGCCCTCCAGGCTGTGCGAATGCTGGGCTGCCAGTTGCCGCCCCGCACCGGTGGCCATGCGCACGACCAGTGGCACGCCGAACTGCCCACCCGACATATGGCGGTACACCGCGGCGGTGTTGACGATCTGGTCCAGCGCCAGCAGGCTGAAGTTGACCGTCATCACCTCGACGATCGGACGCAGGCCGCCGAGGGCGGCGCCGATGGCCGCGCCGACGAATCCGAGTTCGGACAGCGGCGTGTCCCGGATGCGCTCAGGTCCGAATTCCGCCAGCAGTCCCTTGCTGACCGCGTAGGTGCCGCCGTAAC
>JBFJZP010000988.1:0-1206 GCA_041622095.1 Burkholderiaceae bacterium
CCACGGGTATGGCAAGCCGGATCAGGAACAAGACCAGCACGAGCCTGGTCAACCAGGGCCAGTTCCTTCCCGTCAGGCAAAGAGCGGCCCACGAGACGGCGACTGCGGTGACGATGCCGGAGACGGCCCAATGGCCGGCGATGGCCAGCAGCATCTTCTGCACGCCGAACGCCACGCTGGCAAACAGCATCAGGCTGGAGAACTCCTCGATCAGGTCGTTGATCGGATCGAGGATCTGCCCGACGGTCAGTGAAACCCCGACGCCCAGAGGCTGGACCGAAACTTCGGTGCCCTGGACGACGGAGATCAGGCCGTTGAGGGTGCGCGCCGATGCAAAGGTGACGATCGCCCGTTTCAGGCCGGCATCGACTTGTTCGTCGGCAAGCTGCTGGATCGGCGGGTACCAGGAAAAAAAGATCAGCAACAGCGCGCCAATGACGGCGGCCCATTGGTATGGCTTGGTGATGCTTGGTTTCACGACAGTCCTTGCCAGTAGCTTGTTTTGCCTTGCCCCGGCCGGCCCGCGGACGAGGTGGCCTCCTACACGCTGGCAGGCGATGCGCCCACAGCGCGCGGCAGGACTCTTGCCCATCATCGGCCCGGCCAGTCGAGCATGACACATCCTGACACGATGCCTTGCCGGATGGCCCGGAAAATGACCAGCAAAGGATGGAATCAAATGGACAAGTCGATGATCAAGGGCATGGCGGTAGGCGGACTCGCGATGGTGGTTCTGGGTGCTGGCGCCGTTGGCGGCTACCAGACCCTGACCAAGCCGAAATTCGCCGAGGTCGTCACCGTCAAGGAACTCACCGAGACCGTGTCGACACCACGCCAGAGCTGCGAAAACGTGCAGGTGCGCCATCAGGCACCGGTGAAGGATGAAAACCGCATTGCCGGCACCGCGATCGGCGGGCTGGCCGGCGGCGTGCTGGGCAACCAGATCGGCGGCGGCAATGGCAAGACGCTGGCGACCATCGCCGGCGCGGCGGCCGGTGGTTATGCCGGCAACCGGGTGCAGAAGAACATGCAGCAAAACGATGTCGTCACCACGACCGAGCGCCGCTGCAAGACGGTGAACGACAAGTCACAGCAGGTGGTCGGCTACAAGGTCACTTATCGCCTGGACGGCAAGGACGGCGTGGTCCGGACCTCGTTCAGGCCCGGAGCCACCTTGCCGGTCGAGAACGGGCAGGTCGTGACGAC
>JBFJZP010000989.1:0-1202 GCA_041622095.1 Burkholderiaceae bacterium
GCACGCCGAGCGCACGCAGCGCCGGGCCGAACAGGAACGCGTGGCCGAGGCGCGCGTGCAGGCCTTGCGCGAGCGCGAGGCACACATCGGCCGCGAAACCGAAACCCGGCTGCGCGACTTGTGCGAGGGCCGCACCACGGTGGACGAAGACCTGCGCCAGCGCCTGGCGCCGGTGGCGGCCTCGACCCGCTTGCGGGTGGACCAGTTGATCGAGGTGATCCTGCGCATGGACGCCACCTTCGGCACCAGCGGGCGGCGCATCGACGCGCAGGAAATCATCGACAGCCTGCGCAACCGCGTGCGCGATGGACGGCCACCGCGCTACGGCGATCTGGATGGTCTGGTCGACGAGCTGGCGGTGGAACTGAACGCGCTGGCGATTGGCCAGATGCGCGAACATTTGCTGGCGCGCCGGCCCGATGCCGTGCTCGGCGTGGAACGCGGCGGCGCCTTGTTGGCCGAGGTCTTGTCGCGCGGCGTGGCCGGTTTCCCCGAGACCGCGGTGGTGGCCAAATCGGTGCAACCGCGAGAAGGCCAGCCCGACTTGGTGCAGCGCACGCCCTTGCTGGAGGCCGAGATCCGGCGCCGCCTGGAAACCTTGGGGCAGAGCCATTTTGCGATCGTCGATTTCTACATGGGCGGCATCTTCGCGGGCGAGTTGCGCAGCATGATCGCGGCCATCGTGCGCGACCACCCCGATGCGACGTTCGAGGTGGTCTGGTTGCGCGAGACGCAGGGCTTTGAACGCGTGGTGGTGCGGCCCACGCTGCAAGACCTGGCCCAGGGCGTGGCCTTGACCGGGCGCGTGGTGTTTCGCCATGGTCGCCTGGTGATCGAGAACCCGTCGCCCATGGTGACGCTGCCGCCGCTGGCCGGTACCGACCCGGCGCTGCCCCAGCTGCGTGCCCACGACGTGCCGGTGGACGTGGTGCTGGGCGACGACATGCCCAGTGTGCTCACACCGTCGTCCACCGCACCGATCCGCGTCTTCGATCGCCAGGGCCGTGTGGTGCGCGTGATCCCGGTGGGCACACCCGACCCCGTGACCGGCGAGCCCCTGCGCAGCACCCGCGACATCCTGGTGCGGCTGATGCAAGGTGGCTTCACAATCGACCCCGATGAACATGACTAAGCCCAACGCGCACACGCTGATATTGCCCGCCGACTTTGTCTTTGCCGTTTTGCAGGCCACGCTGGAACAA
>JBFJZP010000990.1:0-1202 GCA_041622095.1 Burkholderiaceae bacterium
CATCGACACGGTGCGCGAGGCCGGCGGCTTGGCCGAGGCAGCGATCTGCTACACCGGCGACATTTTCGACCCGAACAGGCCCAAATACACCCTGGACTACTACCTGAACCTGGCCCGCCAGCTGGAAGCGGCCGGCGCGCAGGTCCTGGGCATCAAGGACATGGCCGGGGTCTGCCGGCCACGCGCCGCGCACGCCCTGGTCAGCGCCCTGAAGCAGGAGATCGACCTGCCCATCCACTTCCACACCCACGACACCAGCGGCATCGCCGCGGCCAGTGTCCTGGCCGCTGTCGAAGCCGGCTGCGATGCCGTCGACGGTGCGCTGGATGCCATGTCCGGGCTGACCTCCCAGCCCAATCTGGGCAGCATCGCCGCCGCGCTGATGCATGGCGAGCGTGCGCCGGATGTCGATCCTCAGGCTCTGCGCGCCCTGTCCGACTACTGGGAGGATGTGCGCCGCTACTACGCGCCCTTCGAGAGCGACATCCGTTCCGGCACGGCTGACGTCTACCACCACGAGATGCCGGGCGGGCAATACACCAACCTGCGCGAGCAGGCCCGGGCCATGGGCCTGGGGCCGCGCTGGCCGGAGGTCTCCGACGCCTACGCCACCGCCAACCGCCTGCTGGGCGACATCGTCAAGGTGACGCCCTCATCCAAGGTGGTCGGCGATCTGGCCCTGTCCATGGTGGCGAATGGCTGGAGCGAGCAGGACATCCTCGATCCGGACCGGGACATCGACTTCCCCGCCTCGGTGATCTCCATGCTGCGCGGCGAGCTGGGCACCCCGCCGGATGGCTGGCCGGCTGCCCTGCAGGCCAAGGCGCTCAAGGGCGCGAGCCCCATCCAGGGGCGCCCTGGCGCACAGCTTGCGCCGGTGGATCTGGACGCCGCCAGGGCCGAGGCCGAAGCGGCCTGCGAGGTGGAACTGGGCCCGCGCGAACTGGCCTCCTATCTCATGTATCCCAAAGTCTTCCTGGACTTCGTCGCGCACCGGACACGCTATGGTGATGTGAGCGCCCTGCCCACCACCACGTTTTTCTATGGCCTGCGCGAGCACGAGGAAATCACGGTCGACATCGATCGCGGCAAGACCCTGGTCATCCGCCTGCAGAGCGTCACCCGCAACCCGGAAGACGGCTCCACCCGCCTGTTCTACGAACTGAATGGCCAGAGCCGGGTGATCCGCGTCGAATCGGCCA
>JBFJZP010000991.1:0-1199 GCA_041622095.1 Burkholderiaceae bacterium
CCAGCCCAGGGTGTCTGACACCAGCGGATTACCGGGCGCAATGGCCAGTGCGGCTTCTGCTGTCTGGACAGCCGCTGCGGGATTCTTCAAGCGTAGCTGCACATTGGACAAATTGTTCAGCACCTCTGCGTCCTTCGGGTTCAGCTTCAGTGCCGCCTCATAGGCGCGCCCCGCGGCGTGGAAGTTGCCGGCCCGCGCATGGCCGTCGGCCACGGCTTTCTGGATCGTCAAGTCCTGCGGATGGCGCTTGAGCCATTGCTCGGCCACCGGAAGTGCCGAGCGGCCACCGTCCACAGCCCACAAGGCATGGAACAGCTTCGACATCGACGCCGTCGACTGCGCGATGTCATGGGCGCGGCGGTACGATTCGACGGCGGCCGGCGGCTGGCCCTTGGCCAACGCGACGTCGCCCAGCAGGCTGTGCCCGATCGACTGCTTCGGATATTGCGCGGCAATCGCCTGGGCACGGGTCTCGGCCTTGGCGATTTCGCCCCGGCGCATCTCGACCTCGACCATCATGGCCTGTGCGGGCACATAGTCGGGCTCCCCGGAGAGCGCCTTCTCCAGGCTGTAGGCTGCGCCGGCCAGGTTATTGGCGGCGATCTGCAGGTCGGCGATCCGGACCTGCATCCGCGCGTCGAACGCGGCAAAACGCGTGGCGCTGTTCAAGCTGTTCTTGGCGGCAATGGCGTCGCCGGCGGCCAGTTGGGCGCGGCTGTAGGCCAGCAGCGCCGGCAGATCGTCCGGCACCTTGGCCGTCGCCAGCTTGGCCGCCTCCAGGGCCGCCGGTGTGTGACCCTGACGCAGAAGGAATTCGACCAGTGCCAGGTCCCATTGAACGTCCTTGGGATTGGCCACATCGCGGGCCTTTTCCAACCAGCGTCGCGCGTCCGATAGATGCACCTTGCGCTCGGAAATCAGGGCCAGCTCGTACATTGTTTCGCTGTTTCTCGGATGCGCTTTGTAGATGTCGTCCAGCCGCTGAGCGGCTGCGTCGTACTGCTTGTGTGCGATCTCCAAGCGGGCCAGATTGAGCCTGGCCGGCAACAGGCCGGCGTCCAGGGCGATGGCCTTGTCAAACGCGGCGCGCGCGGCGGCAACGTCACCCGCCTGCCCGCGCGCCATGCCCAGAAGGTTGTGGAAACTGGGATTGGCCGGCTGCTGCTTCACCAAGGCCTCGGCCACCGGAACCGCCTTGC
>JBFJZP010000992.1:0-1196 GCA_041622095.1 Burkholderiaceae bacterium
ACCTGTAGGCGGGCGCGAGCGCCGGCGGGTGCCAGTCGCGGTCGCGCGGAAGATACCTGCCCGCTTCGCTCATACTTCCACCTTCATTTCCTGATAGGTTTCGCGCGCGATCTTGATTGCACGGGCGCAGGCCACTCGCCAGGCATTGGCTGACGCCGGGATCGAATACACGTCGGTTCAGCAAGCCTATGTCGGCTACGTCTACGGCGATTCGACCTGCGGCCAGCGGGCGCTGTATCCGGTGGGCATGACCGGCATTCCGATCGTCAACGTCAACAACAACTGCTCGACTGGCTCGTCGGCGCTGTTCCTGGCGCGTCAGGCGGTGCAGTCGGGCGCGGCAGACTGCGTGCTGGCGCTCGGATTCGAGCAAATGCAGCCCGGTGCCATCAAGGCCGCATTCACCGACCGACCGACACCATTCGAGCAATTCGACGATGCCACCGACGCGCTGGTCGGTCATCCCGAGATCCCCCTCGCGCTGCGCTACTTCGGCGGCGCCGGCAAGGCCCATATGGACAAGTACGGCACCCAGCTGGAAACCTTTGCGCGCATCCGCGCCAAGGCCAGCCGCCATGCGGTCAACAACCCGCTGGCGCTGTTCCGCAAGGTGGTCACGACGGAAGACGTGATGGCCTCGCCGATGCTATGGGACGGGGTGATGACGCGCCTGATGGCCTGCCCGCCCACTTGCGGTGCCGCGGCCGCGGTGATCTGCTCCGAATCCTTCGCCAGGAAACACCACCTGAACGTCAAGGTCTGCATCACGGCGCAGGCGATGACGACCGATTTCGACAGCACCTTCGACTCCAAGGACATGATGCGTGTGGTCGGCTACGACATGGCGCGCGAGGCCGGCCGGCAGGTCTACGAGCAGGCCGGGATCGGCCCTGGCGACATCGAGGTGGTCGAGTTGCACGACTGCTTTGCGCAGAACGAACTGATCACCTACGAAGGTCTGGGCCTGTGTCCGGAAGGCGGTGCCGAGAAGTTTGTGCGCGATGGCGACAACACCTATGGCGGCAAAGTCGTCACCAATCCTTCGGGTGGCTTGCTGTCCAAGGGCCACCCGCTCGGCGCCACCGGTCTGGCGCAGTGTCATGAGTTGACGCACCAGCTGCGCGGCACGGCCGACAAGCGCCAGGTGAAGGACGCGCGCGTCGCGTTGCAGCACAACCTCGGACTGGGCGGTGCCT
>JBFJZP010000993.1:0-1195 GCA_041622095.1 Burkholderiaceae bacterium
CGCATGTCGCTCTATTCGTTCGTCCGTGATTTCACTTTCAGCCAGGCGCCGCAACACACCCGTGATCTGCTGCAGACCTGCCTGCTGGATATCCTCGGGGTCGCCGCCGGTGCCCGCGACAATCAGACCAGCCAGGCGCTAAAGCGCTATGCGGTCAACCATTACCCGGCTGGTGTTCTGAGTAGCCGCCTGTTGTTCGACGGTCGTCCGGTGCACCCGCTGGGCGCGGCCTGGGCCGGCGGCTTCAGCGTCGACAGCCTGGATGCCCACGAAGGCCACTTCACCTCCAAGGGCCATGCCGGCGCCACCGTGGTGCCGGCGCTGCTGGCGCTGGTCGATGCCTGTCGCGCGCAGGGCCGCAGCATCAGCGGCGAGGAGCTGCTCAGCGCCCTGTGTATCGGCTATGAAACGGCGCTGCGTGCCGGTGTCGCGTTGATGGCCACCGCGCCTGAATACCATGCCTCCGGCGCCTTCTCCGGGCTCGGCGTGGTCTGTGGCGGAGCGCGCCTGCTCGGTCTGGATGAGCAGACCTTCCGTCATGCCTTGGGCATTGCCGAGTACTTCGGCCCGCGCTGCCCGATGATGCGCCTGGTCGATCATCCCTCGATGCTCCGCGACGCCCATGGCGCCGGCGCCTATGCCGGGTTGAATGCCTTGTTGCTGGCCCAGTCCGGGGTCACCGGTGCGCCGGCCGAGACGGTGGAAACCACAGCCGTAGCCGCCCAGTGGCATGACCTCGGTCAGCGCTGGGAAATCGACGCGCAGTACTTCAAACCCTGGCCGGTGTGCCGCTGGGCGCAGCCGGCGTTGACCGCGATGACCGCGCTGCTGGCCGAGCACCCGCAGATTCGCGGCGAGGCCATCGAGCAGATCCAGGTCGAGACCTTCCACGAGTCCATGCGCCTACAGGGCCATACCCCGGCCAATGCCGACGAGGCCCAATACGCCCTGGCCTTCCCGCTGGCGGCGCTGGTGGTGCGCGGCCAGGTCGGCCCGCTGGAGGTGACTGGAGACTCGGTGCATGCGCCCGACATTCTTGCGGTCAGCCGGCGCATCGAGATCGTCGAGGCCGACGACCTGTCGGCGCGCTTCCCTCAGGAAATCCTCTCGCGGGTTTCGCTGCTGCTCAAGGACGGTCAGCACTTTGTCAGCCCGATCACCGCAGCCAAGGGCGACCCGGCCACGGCCATGAGCC
>JBFJZP010000994.1:0-1194 GCA_041622095.1 Burkholderiaceae bacterium
CCTTGGCATCGATGGAAACGGCGTTGACGTGAGTACCGGATGAAGATGCGTCGCGCGACCGCCTTCGGTATGGGCTGAGCGGCGCTTGCGGCGGCAAGCCTTGTACAACATGCGACGAATCCTGATCGCGATTGGCATCGCGCTTGTCCTGGTGACGGGGCTTGCTCTGTATGCCGGCGAGCTGCTCAGCCGTCCGGCCAAGCGCGTCGTAGGCCAGGCACCGCCGGACCTGCATGCTGCGAGCGTTCGGCTGCCGTTGTCCCCGACGGAATCGATCTCAGGCTGGTTCGCGCGCGGGGGAGGTCGTGGCGCGATTCTGTTGCTTCACAGTGTCCGGACCGATCGCACGCAGATGCTGGGCCGTGCGCGGTTTCTGCTGGCCGAAGGTTACTCTGTCCTGCTGATCGACCTGCCCGGGCATGGCGAGAGCTCCGGAAACCGCATCACCTTTGGTGCAAGGGAGGCCGCCGGCGTCACGGTTGCGCTGCGTTACCTGATGGACGAACTCCCTGGCGAGCCGGTTGGCGTCATCGCGGTTTCGCTGGGTGCGGCCGCGCTGGTTCTCTCCCGGCCATCACCTGCTCCGGGCGCTGTCGTGCTGGAGTCGATGTACCCGACGATTGCCGAGGCAGTGGCGAATCGATTGGAGATGCGCTTCGGGGCCGTGGGTCGTCTGTTGGCACCGCTGCTGCTTGCGCAGCTCCCGCTGCGAGCCGGCATTTCTGCGAACGCGCTGCGTCCGGTCCTGGCGATGCCAGACCTGCGAGCGCCGGTTCTTGTCGCCTCCGGGACGCAAGACCAGCACACGCCGTGGCCCGAGACGGAGCGCATATTCGCGGCAGCCAGGCAACCCAAGGAGCAGTGGGCAGTACAAGGCGCTGCCCATGTAGACCTCTACACATACGATCCGGTTGCATACCGGTCGCGCATACTGACGTTCCTGGGCCACCACCTGCGCCATTAGGCTTGGCAAGCCAGCTTTCGCCGGCGCGAGCACGGGTGACTTGCGCACGGCGAGCGTCCGCTGCCGGCGCATGATCGGATCGTCCGGCGTTGCCCGAACTCTGCTGTCGAGTCCAGGTCTACACGCCGGCGACTAGGGAGCCTCTGGCCGCCGGCAGGCTGGCGGTGGCCGCGCCGGAAGCATACGCGCCGGCAGAGTAGGTCAACTCATAACTGTGGCTGTAGATCTCC
>JBFJZP010000995.1:0-1193 GCA_041622095.1 Burkholderiaceae bacterium
CTGCAGGTCGTGTTCGGCACGCTCCTTGACGTCGGTATTGAGCCGTTCGAGCTCCGTCGCGTATTCCTCCGATTCGAAGGCGGCAGGTATCAGGCTGCGCAGCTCTTCCACCAGCACCTGCATGTCCTTTTTCAGCACCGTACCGCGACCACTGGCCAGTTGCAGCGCGATCGGCTGGTGCGGGTGTTCGAAGTTGTTGACATAGACCCAGTCCGAACGGTGGATGCCGGACTGCACGATCCGGGCCTGGATGGCCGAACGCGCCAGGCTGCGTTTGCCGGAGCCGGCCGGTCCCATGATGAACAGGTGGTAGCCAGGGTGTTGCATCGTGATGCCGAAGGCGACGGCCGCACGCGCGCGCTCCTGTCCGACGATCTCGCATGCGCCCGCCGTGTCCGCGTTGGCGCTCGTTGCCGCCGGGACCAGATCCAGGCCGGCTGGGTCGCAGTGGCGGGCGAGGTCCTTCGGGTCGAGCCGAAACGCGTCGGCCCGTGATGTCGACGGTGTTTCCGGGTAGTTGTTCAACTTGTCTCCTGGGCTTTTGAATGCCTGTGAGATTCATCGTAGTGCTTGTGGCCCCGCGAGACTTGACCTGGGTCAACATGGCGGGCTTGCCCCCGGCGCTGGCTACCGCACAGTTTTGTGGCTGTTGCGCCGCGGGACGGGCCACGGCCCGAGGGAGACAAGCATGCAAGGGCAACTCCTTCGCCGATTGTTTCGTCAAGCCACCACACCCGCGCCCACCGCCTTGCTGGCCGCCGGCGTGAACGCAGGCGCCTTGTTCGACACCCGGGTCCATTCGGACGTGAAGATCCCGGCGGTCGTGAACCTGTCGTACTTCAGCCGCGTCAGCGATCAGTGGGATGTGATGGTCGACGCGCAATGGACCGAATGGTCGTCGATCCGGAGCCTGACCTTCTTGCGCGCCGACGGCAGCGTGCTGCAGGTTACGCCGGAGTACTTCAAGAACAGCTGGAAGCTGGCGGTCGGGGCCAACTACCGGTACAGCCCGAACTGGGTGTTACGTGCCGGCCTGGCACGGGACCAGTCGCCGGTGCAGGACCTCTACCGCACGCCGCGCCTGCCCGACGCGGACAGGACCTGGCTGACCCTGGGAGCGCAGTACCGGGTCAGCATAGACCTGGTGCTCGACCTGGGCGCCGCCTATATCTTCGTGCGCAACGCCGGTATCC
>JBFJZP010000996.1:0-1192 GCA_041622095.1 Burkholderiaceae bacterium
CAAGGACCTCAAGGAGCGGCTGGGCAACATCATCGTCGGATACACGCGCGCACAGGCGCCGATCCGCGCACGCGACCTGAACGCGCACGGCGCGATGGCGGCGCTGCTCAAGGACGCGATCAAACCCAACCTGGTGCAGACTCTGGAGAACAACCCGGCGATCATCCATGGCGGGCCGTTTGCGAACATCGCACATGGCTGCAATACCGTCACCGCGACGCAGGCCGCGCTCAAGCTGGGCGAATACGTGGTCACCGAGGCCGGCTTCGGCGCCGACCTGGGCGCGGAGAAGTTCGTCGACATCAAGTGCCGCAAGTCGGGCCTGCGGCCGGACGTGGCGGTGGTGGTGGCCACGCTGCGCGCACTCAAGCACCATGGCGGTGTCGATGCCGCCCACCTGAACAAGCCCGACCTGGCCGCGCTGGAGAAAGGCATCGCCAACCTGGAGCGCCATGTCGACAACATCCGCCACCGCTTCGGCCTGCCGTGTGTGGTGTCGATCAACCACTTCACGTCCGACACCACGGCCGAACTCGACCTGTTGCGCCGCATCATGGATCGCCAGGGCGTGCCGGTGGTGGTGGCCCGGCATTGGGCCGACGGTTCGCGTGGCGCCGAGGAACTGGCGCATATCGTCGTGCGCCTGGCAGAGGCCGGCACCGCCAGCATGAAGCTGGTCTACCAGGACGAAGACAGCCTGTGGGACAAGATGAAGGCGATTGCAACCCAGGTGTATGGCGCCTCCGACATATCCGCCGATTCGGCGGTGCGTGCACGCATCGCGAAGCTGCAGGCCGAAGGATTCGGCCACTATCCGGTCTGCGTGGCCAAGACCCAGTACTCGTTCTCCACCGACCCCAAGCTGCGCGGTGCGCCGTCGGGCCACATGGTCAACATCCGCGAGGTGCGGCTGGCCGCCGGCGCGGAATTCGTCGTGATGATCTGCGGCGACATCATGACCATGCCGGGTTTGCCCAAGGAGCCGGCATCGGCGCGTATCGACATCGATGACGACGGGCGCATCTCCGGCCTGTTCTGACCGGTTGCCGGCATGACGAAGGCCGCCACTTCCGACGCGCCCTGGCGTCCTTTGCGCGGCATTACCGTGGTGTCGCTCGAACACGCGATTGCCGCACCGTATGCAACCCGGCAACTGGCCGATCTGGGTGCCCGGGTGATCAAGATCGAGCGC
>JBFJZP010000997.1:0-1190 GCA_041622095.1 Burkholderiaceae bacterium
ATGATGCGATCGATCGGATGAACAGGAACAGTTTATGAAATATCGGCAACGCGAATCGCGCCTACCCAGGCAATCGCCTATTTCAAGCTTTGCCCGGGCGCGATTCTACAAAAAATACCCCGGCTTTTCCGGGTTAACCCTAGGCGGTGAAAAAAAATACTACAGGCCCAGCGTGGTGGCAGGAAAACCGGGACTGCTGACCTTCAGCAATTCCTGCAGCATTTCACGCAGTTGCACGATCCGCTCCGGCTCCGCGCTGGCGATGCCGCTGCTGCGCACCGGATCGAGCCGCTGCATGGCCCAGTGCGGGCTCCACAGGACGGTCGGGAAATTGACTGCATCGATCTGCCGGCAGATCCGGCTGTCGATGATATGCCCCCAGGTCCGGCGCCAGGCGACAAAACGCGGATGGTGCCGCACGACACCGTCGAATTGCGTCGCCAGGATGGTGCAACTGCGCCCGGACCGGGCCCAGGCGTTGAGGCTGTCGATCACCGAGCGCTCATTGAGTGGCCAATCCTCGAATCCGGCATCACACAGGATCAGCCGGTTCCAGCCCTCGCTGGCGGCTTGCGCCAGGCTGTCACGCAGCAAGCGGGCAAACGCCTCCCGGCCAACGAAACGCCCGGCACTCGCTCCTGCGGGAGCATCGGCGTCGGCGCCAGCGCCGGCATCAGGTTCATTCGCCATGGATCCACCCCGCCGACATCCAGGACTGCAGCAGATCGCGCGCATCCGCACTGGCGCTGGCACAGGCACGGGCGTCGAGCCGGCGCGTATCGGCCAGGCGCTGCATCAGCCGCGCATCACGGCCGCCGGCGCGGTAGCCTTCGCCGTTGATGAATACATGGTGTCGGTCGTACATCATCCGGGTCCTGCGATCGAGGCGCACCGCCCCCCCCAGGGTGGCGTCATCCGCCTCGGTGAACCATACCAGAGGCTTGGGTTCGGTCAAGTGCTCGCCCAGGTTGCGCGCCAGCACCATCGGGTCGCGCAAGGCCTGCTCCAGTGCGGACCGGGCAAACTCCAGCAGCGCATCGGGAATCGCACCCGGTGTGGTCACCGCGTCCTGGCCGGCGTCGCGGTAGATCTGCTCGGACACCAGTTCGGGCGCATCCTGGGCCAGCCGCTGCAACATCTCGGCGGCAACCTCACCCCGGCCCGGTGCACGAAACCCGATGGAATAGGTC
>JBFJZP010000998.1:0-1189 GCA_041622095.1 Burkholderiaceae bacterium
CCAGCCGACATCAATGACTATCCAGTCAATGCATTCCAGCATGCCGGCCTGCACGCCCTCTATGGGCAATACCTGCCAGACCGACGCTCCGACATCGATCCCGATCTGGTGCAGCAGATTGAAGCCGGTGCATGCTGCACCACCTTGGCTCTGGCGCAAGCGCTGCAGCGCCGCGAACAACTTGGCAGGCACCTGTCGCAATTCTTCGGACAGCACGACCTCCTGCTCTGTCCCACCGCCCCCGTGACCGCCTGGCCGATCGATCAGATCGGCCCCCCGGTGATCGGTGGGAAGCCTGCCGGGTCGCGTGGCCATGCGGTGTTCACGCCCCTGTTCAACCACTGCGGCGTGCCCGCATGTTCGGTCCCGGCGGGCCGGGTGCGCGGCCTGCCGGTGGGCCTGCAGATCGTGGCGCCGCGCTTCGAGGACGCCCGGGTGCTGCAGATGGCTGCGGTGGTCGAGCGGCTGGTCGCAGCGTCGCTTGCCCACTGAAACGGCGCAGGCCCGGATCCAAGTCATGGTACGCAACTTGCTCGACGAAGTTCAGCGCAGGGCGTTCGCCCTCAGGTTGGCGTGCCGAGAGAAGCAAGTGGTTCTCGACGGCCCGGCGCCAGCCGATCTCCGTTCGAGACCGTTGCAATTGTCAGCAACGTGCGTCCTCTCACAGGGACGTTTTGGCCGGTCCAAGCCGGTAGTCCAACGGAGATATCAACATGTGTGATCGTCATGGCAACACCCACGCCAACCTGCTCTCGCTGTCGCGCCGGGGCTTCCTGAAAACCACCGGCGTCGCCGGCGCCAGCGTAGCGCTGCCGACGGCCATTGCCGCCGCGCTGGCGTCCAACACGGCCCTGGCGGCGGAAACCACCCTCAAGGCAACACACGGATCGGGCCTGTGCAACCTGGGCTTCTTCCTGGCCAAGAAGCGCGATCTGACCAAGGCCGACGGGGTCACGCTCGACTTCGTCATCACACCCACCAACGCCGACATCGCGACGCTGTTCGGCGCAGGCCAGGTCGACATGTCAGTGATCCCGTATTCCAACTTCCTGACGCTGTACGACGCGGGTGCACCGGTCAGGATCGTCGCTGGAGCGGGTGTGAATGGCTGCATCCTGATCGCACAAGCCGGCATCAAGTCGGCGGCCGATCTGAAGGGCAAGACCATCGGCACCTTCCAGGCCGACAC
>JBFJZP010000999.1:0-1184 GCA_041622095.1 Burkholderiaceae bacterium
CAGCGGCTCAAGGCGATCCAGCGCGAATGGGTCAGACTGCCCCAGGAGGCCATGCGCATCTCCGAGGCCGTGGCCCAGTGCCGGGACCTTGCGGTGGACGTGCGCAGCTCCCTGGCGGTCATGCAGGCCAGCCTGGAGCGCTGCCTGGTGGACGCAGGGCGCATCGATCTGCCCGCCTTTCCGGCGCCGCCGGCCGCCTGGGGCCGGGTGCTGGCGCCGCCGCCACCCTGGTCCACGGTGCGCGACAGGCTGCCCTACCTGCAACCCTACGAAATCGAACGCTACGGTCTGGCCTTCCTCAACGCCAGAGACCCCGACCGCGCGCTGCTGCTGTTCAAGGAAGCGGCGCGCAAGGGCCAGGGCTGGTCGGCGCTGGCCATCGGCGCCATGTACGATCCCATGCTGTTCGAAGCGCCCGATTTCAATGCCCAGCAGACGCCGTTCACCAAGGCCAACCCGGGGATGGCGATGTGCTGGTATCAGGTGGCGGCCAAGCTCGGTGAACCCCAGGCGGGGACCCGCATCGACGCCCTGGAAATGCGCCAGGGCATCACCGATTCCCCGAGTGCCGCCGACGAACCGTTCATCGTTGACTGCGACCAGATCATGGAGCAGGTCAACAGCCGCTGAGCCGCCGCGCGCGACTGGAGGGTGCCCCGGTGACCGTCGACCGAAACCAGTTCGCCAGCGACAACTACGCCGGCATCTGTCCGCAGGCGTGGTCGGCGATGCAGGCGGCCAACCCCGGCTTTGCCCTGGCCTACGGCGACGACGACCACACCCAGCGCGCCGCCGACAAGCTGCGCGAGCTTTTCGACGCCGACTGCGAAGTGTTCTTCGTGTTCAACGGCACGGCCGGCAACTCGCTGGCATTGTCCAGTTTGTGCCAGTCCTACCACGGTATCATCTGTCACGAGCTGGCCCACGTGGAGACCGACGAGTGCGGCGCGCCGGAGTTCTTTTCCAACGGCTCCAAGGTCTTGCTCGGTCAGGGCCCGCTCGGCAAGTTGACGGCGGCATCCGTCGCCGGCATCGTGACCAAGCGCAGCGACATCCACTACCCCAAGCCCAAGGCGATTACGCTGACCCAGTCCACCGAGGTGGGCACGCTCTACCAGCCCGAGGAGCTGAGGGCCCTGCGCGCAGTCGCGGACCGCCATGGATTGCGCATTCACATGGATGGC
>JBFJZP010001000.1:0-1183 GCA_041622095.1 Burkholderiaceae bacterium
GCGGCCTTGAGTTCGGTCAGCACCTTGCGCAGCACCTTCGGTGCGATCCAGAATCGCTTCGATTCGGTCATCGCCAGCCTGAGCACAACCTCGGAAAACCTGTCTGCTTCCCGCAGCCGAGTCCAGGACGCCGACTTCGCCCAGGAAACCGCCAACCTGTCGCGGGCCCAGATCCTGCAGCAGGCCGGCACGGCGATGGTGGCACAGGCCAACCAGATGCCGCAGGGTGTGCTGGCTCTGCTGCGTTAAACCCGCAGCAGTTGGAGTTGAAGCAAGTGCCGGGCTCGTCGAGGGCCTGGCATGAGAATCTGGCGGTGACAGGCGAACAAAAGCCGGTCACCGCCTTTCGTGTTCTGGAAATCAGGGGCTTTTCAGGAGATTGGCGGGCGCTGCAGTCACCATAATTGGTTGCGGCAATTTGGGCAGGAGATCGAGATCATGGCAACCATTTCTTCGGTAGGTATCGGCAGCGGCCTGGATGTCAAGAGCATCGTGTCGCAACTGGTTGCGCTCGAGAAACAGCCGCTCAAGGTATTGGAAGCCAAGGCCAGCAACTACCAGGCGCAGGTGTCGGCTTTTGCGCAGATCCAGTCGCAGTTCTCCGCCTTGTCCGACGTGGCCAAGCGTATTTCGGCTGCCGGCGCCTGGAGCGCGCGCAGCGCCAGTTCGTCGAATACCGCTGCGGCCACCATCACCGCGACCTCCACCACCGCCGCCACCTCGTTCACGCTCGATGTCGATGCGCTGGCCAAGTCCCAGTCGGTCTCGTCGGCGCAGATCGCCAAGGATCAGCCGGTCGGCTCCGGTACCTTGACATTGCAACTTGGCACCTGGAGCAGCGGCGGCGCCTCATTCACCGCCGCAGCGACCGGTCCGGTCGAGGTGATCGTGTCGGCGAACGACACCGTGGCGCATATCGCGGCCAAGATCAATGCCGCCGGTGCGGGTGTGACCGCGACCGCATTTTTCGACGGCGAGCAGGACCGCCTGGTGTTGACTTCGAAAGGAACCGGCGCGGCGGCCGGTTTCCGCATGCAGGTGACGGACAGCGACGGTGGCCTGCCGGACGACGAGGCCGGCCTGTCGCGCCTGGCCTTTGATCCGCAGGCCGGCGCCCACGGCATGGCCCAGGCCAACCTTCCGGTGCAATATGGCCAGAATGCGCAGGCGCGCATCAATGGCC
>JBFJZP010001001.1:0-1181 GCA_041622095.1 Burkholderiaceae bacterium
ATGACGATGGCCGAATACAAGAGCGCCGAGTCGAAGTTGTAGGTGGCCTGGATGATCAGTGCGCCGATGCCGGTGGTGGCGCCAATCCATTCGCCGACCACCGCGCCGATCACGGCCAGCGAAGCCGAGATGCGCAGCGCCGAGAACAGGTAGGGCAACGAGCTGTAAAGGCGCAGCTTGAAGAACACCTCGGTCTTGCTGGCCGATAGCACCCGCATCAGCTCCATTGCCTGCGGATTCGCCGCGTCCAGACCACGTACCATGTTGACCAGGGACGGGAAGAAACACACCAGCGCGGCAATCGCGATCTTGGGCTCGACGCCATTACCCATGATCAGCACCAGCACCGGTGCCTTGGCCACGATGGGAATCGCATTGAGCATCAGCGCCACCGGAAAGAAGATGTCGTGCAACGTCTTGTTGTGCACGAAGATCGTGGCGATGACGATCGCCACCAGGTTGCCGATCAGGAAACCGCCGGCGGCTTCCATCGCAGTGGGCAGCATGTTGTCGAGCAGCACCGCGCGTTTCGCATACAGGGTCTCGAGCACCAGCATCGGCGAAGGCGCGATGAAAGGCTTGACGCCCAGCCCGACGACGATGGCCCACCAGGTGAACAACAAGGTGGCTACGCCGATGATGGGCAGCAGGCGCTGGCGCCAGGCCAGACGGCGGCGTTGCGCCTGGTGCTCAAGAAGATCCTGGTCTGGACGGCTGTTGGAGATCGGCGCTTGCAAGATGGTGGTGGACATGGCGTGTCTCCTTCAGCAGGTTTCCAGCACCTGGCGCAGGTGGGCGGCCAGTTGCACGAACTCGGGTGTCTCACGGATCGAAAGTTCCCGGTCGGGGGGCAGGTTGACCGGCACGATCTCCTTGACGCGGCCCGGGTTGGCCGCCAGCATCAGCACCCGCTGGCCCAGGAAGGCTGCCTCGTAGATGCTGTGCGTGACGAACAGCACCGTCATGCCGAGATCGCGCCAGACCCGCAGCAACTCTTCGTTGAGCCGGTCGCGGGTGATCTCGTCCAATGCGCCGAAGGGTTCGTCCATCAACAGCACCCGCGGCCGGCAGACCAGCGCCCGGGCGATCGCCACGCGCTGTCGCATGCCGCCGGACAGCTCGTGCGGCAGGGCCGCGGCCCGGTCGTCGAGGCCGACCAGGGCGAGCAGTGCCTCGGGCTC
>JBFJZP010001002.1:0-1180 GCA_041622095.1 Burkholderiaceae bacterium
CGAGCCGCGCCTCGATCAGCGCCACGCGCGCCTTTCGCGCATAGGGCGACGCCACGGAATAAATCAGTTTCATGCTCCCCTCCCTGCCAACGCCGCCAGTCGGCTTGTGGCAAGGCCGCCAGGCACACCAGCAACAGGCGGCCGAATCGTAGCGGCCGCACGGGTGCTGCAGGTGCCGGGTCGCAGGTCGAGTCGGGGAAGTGCGGTTGCGACGCCATGGCCATGGATCGGCCCGCCGCTGGCGAGCCTGATGTTGATGGCACTGCGAATATGCCGCAGCGAACTCCCCCGGTCGACCGCGCAAAGACCGGGTACTGGCCGACCACCGGCCAACTGCGGGCCGACTCCTGTTCGTTGCAGGCCTCGAAACCCCGGCCCAGCCGGCCGACAGGCGCATTGCGCTACAGTCGCCCCAACCGCGCCACCGCGCGGAGCCAACTCAAGGAGTGAACCAGGATGATGAACATGGGATACGGCGGCCTGCTCGGCGTGCTGGTGCTGGCGGGTGACATCTGGGCCATCATCAACATCTTCCAGAGCTCTGCCTCGAACGAGAAGAAGCTGTTGTGGACTGTCGCGGTGGTGTTGTTGCCCTTGCTCGGGCTGATCCTGTGGTTCCTGCTCGGGCCACGCGCCAACCCCCGATGAGCCCGGCTGCCGGCCGCACGTGTGGCCGGCAAATCGGCGACAGGACGTGGCCGTGGAACAACACGCCAGCGTCCTGCCGAACCCAATATGCGCATGCTCCTATAAGATGATCGGGTAACCGGCCAAGCACGCCATCCCGGCGCGGTGGATGGCGGGTGACGGAAGGGAGTCCTGGTTGCCATCGGTGAGCGATTTGCCCTTGTTCTACCCATGGGCGGCATGGGCCGGCCTGCCGGTCGGTCTGGTGCTGCTGGGTTTGTACCTGCAGGCACGGCGACGCCTGAAGAAGGCACAACAAGCCCAGGCCGAACTTTCGCGGCAACTGCTCCAGATACGCACCCACGACCGGCTCACCGGCTTGTACAACCGTGCCGGATTCGAGCATGCGCTGCAGGAGATCCTGAATCGCTGCGCGGCCGATCAGGACAAGGTCTGCGTGTTGTACCTCGACGTGGACCGGTTCCAGACCATCAACGACGCCTACGGCAGCCCGGCCGGTGACGCGGTTCTGGCCGAGATCGTGCGGCGCATC
>JBFJZP010001003.1:0-1177 GCA_041622095.1 Burkholderiaceae bacterium
GCCAGATCGGCGTCGTCGAGGCGCTTGGCCAGGGCGCGTGCGCGCACCACCCCGCCCACGTCCGGGGACACCACGATCAGGTCCGGGTACTTCTGCATCCAGATGTCGCCCAACAGCAGCGGCGAGGCGTAGACGTTGTCCACCGGGATGTCGAAGAACCCCTGAATCTGGTCGGCGTGCAGATCCACCGTCAGCAGCCTGTCCACGCCGACGCTGGTCAGCATGTTGGCGACGACCTTGGCGGTGATCGGCACCCGCTGCGAGCGCACTCGGCGGTCCTGCCGCGAGTAGCCCATGTAGGGCACCACCGCGGTGATGCGCAGCGCAGAGGCGCGCCGTAACGCGTCCACCATGATGATGAGTTCCATCAGGTTGCGGTTCGGCGGCGCCGAGGTCGGCTGAATGATGAACACGTCTCGGCCGCGCACGTTCTCCAGGATCTCCACCTGGATCTCGCCATCGCTGAACAGACCGGTGTGGGCCTTGCCCAGGGGCATGGCGAGACTGCGCGCGATCTGCTCGGCCAGCGCCGGGTTGGCGTTGCCGGTGAAGATCATCATGCTGTCGTCGGCGGCGAGTTGCTCAGGCTGCACCACAGTCACCCCTGGCTGCCAGGCTCGCGGCGCGGCCACGCCGACCTGCTAGAGAAGGAATTGGCTGGGTCGGCAGGATTCGAACCTGCGAATGCCGGTACCAAAAACCGGTGCCTTACCACTTGGCGACGACCCAATGAACTGGTCCCCGCTCACCGCTCGGCGGATTCGCACCTGCGCCGACCTGCCGCCTACGGCTCCAGGCAGGCATGCAACGGCGATCGGTTGAGCCCCTTGGCGACGAAGCCGGCCCAGCCTGCCGGGCGGCTGTCGAACACCTCGCTGGCCCGCGCTGCGGACTCGAACGCGGCGAATACGCACGCACCACTGCCGCTCATCCGCGCCACTGCGTGACGGTCCAGCCAGTCGAGATAGTCGCCGACACGGGGATGCAGACGGCGAACCACGGGCAGGCACACGTTTTCCGCGGCGCCGCGGAGAAAGTCGCGTATTGTGATTGGCGGGCAGTTGCGTGTCAATTCCGGCTGGGCGAACACCTGCGCGGTGGCAACCTGTACCGGCGGGCTCAACACCAGGTACCAGGGCTCGGCCAGATCCACCGCCGTCAACCGCTCGCCGACCCC
>JBFJZP010001004.1:0-1177 GCA_041622095.1 Burkholderiaceae bacterium
GAACGCTCCCCCGAACTGGCCGCTGACGCGCAGCTACTCCGTCCCGGGCAGTGGTGAAACCTGGCCTCCCTCCATTACCGTCTACGAGAGAACGGCGCAGGGGAATGCGGCGCCACTGAGAATCGTCCACTGGACCCGGCGCGGCAGGCTCGAATTCATGGTGGCGTGGGTACCATGATGTTGTATGCGGGACCCAGGGTCTGATTCCAGGTGGTGGCGCACGTGGCGCCGCAACGCAGCAGCCATCGGGGCAGGATGCGGGACGTCAGGATTTCGGCGCGCCGGGCCTCGTCCTGCGGCGTGACCGGCACCAGTTTCATCTTGCCCTTGCGTCCGCCCCGGCAACCGGGGGCGCCGACATTGCAGGCGATGCCGTCGGCGGTTTCATCCCCATTGGCAGCCCAGATCCGGGATTCGAGTTGGGGCAATTCTTCGCGCAGCAAGACGCGCAGCGCAGGGTCGAGTGCGGACCAGGAGTTGGCATTGGCGGCGAAAAGCGACACACCCCAGGTCACCGGCATGGCGTAGAGATGGCTTGTGAGCTTGTCCAGCCCGATCGTGTTGCCGGTCATGCTGCCGGTCACCGCGCACGCGACATTGCCGCTGCGGATGTTGGCCACCACCTCCGACATGCTGGTGACCACCGCAACCCCGCCGATCGCCTCGATGAAGTCCGCCGCCGACGAGCCCGACACCCGGATGCGCCGGCCAGCCAGGTCGGACAAGGCCGCAAACGGCTGGGTGCAGAAGATCGTCTGCGCCGGATAGACATAGATACTCAGCAATTCGACGCCATAACGTTGGCGCAAGGTGTTTTCCAGGAACGGCCGATACGTCGCGACGGTTTTCTTCAATGTCGCCATGTCCGGATTCAGGCCTGCCAGGTCCACCGCGCCGAATATCGCGTCCTGCACCGCTGCACGGCTGATCTGCACGGTGCCGAACGGAATCACACCGATCTGTATCAGGCGCAACATGTCCTGCGCCGGTACGCCGGCCCGGTCGAACGGCACGATCTCCGCTCGAAAACGTCCGCCGCTGCGTTCGGTCAGGGTCCGGGTCCAGAACGGCTCTTCGTATTCCACATATTGCTTGAGGCCAGCCAGGCCACCGACGATGCGCAGGGTCTGGGTCGGAGCCGTTTGTGCGGACGCCGCGGCGGCCAGGCTGAAAATGC
>JBFJZP010001005.1:0-1176 GCA_041622095.1 Burkholderiaceae bacterium
CAGCCTGCGCCCGGATGCCATCTATCAGTACATGTACATGGGCCGCGAGCCCACCGAAGGCCACAACGTCGACCATCTGGTCTATGCCGCCAGCATGTACTCGCAGCTGCGCACGGTGGTGCCGGAAATCACCGACGTCGCCGTGCTGGGCACCGAGGGCTTCACCACCGCCATCGCCATCCGCAAGTCCAGCAACCGGCCCGGACTGGTACGCCAACTGGCGATGGCCGTGCGCGGCAGTCGCGCCGGGCGCCTGATCAAGAACCTGCTGGTCGTCGACGACGACCTGAACCCGCGCAACCTGGACGACATCGTTTGGGCGCTGTCGGTGCGCTTCCAGGGCAGCCGCGACCTGTTCGTCGTTGACGACCTGCCCGGCTGCTACCTGGACCCGTCCGAGCAGTCCACCGCCGGCGGCGTGGGACAGACCTCGTTCACCGTCATGGACCTCACCGAACCGCTGGCGCCACACAACGACGGCTACAAGCGCGGGCTCGCCGTGCCGCGCTGCACCGACACCGCCACTGCGGTCCTGCGCGCCATGGGCCTGACCACCTGAGGGTTTCCGCCATGCCTACAAACACACCTGAACCCACGGCCGGCACCGACATCGCCGCCGGCCTGCACACCCTTACCCCGTACCGGCAACGCATGCGCGAGATGTTCCGCAACCGCGCCTGGCTGGCGGAAAACGTCCAGACCCTGTGCCAGCAATACGCCGAACAGTGGGTGGTCATCGACGACCAAACCATCAAAGGCACCGGTGCTACGCCGCAGGCGGCACTGGCCAGCAGCGGGCCGGTCGACGAGTCCATAGCACTCGTCCTGATGCTGTCGGGGCGCATCCCAACGCCGCTGTGAACCACAAGGCCGTGTCCATGAAATCACCGTCAAGCCTCACGCCCACGCAACTGGTTCAGGACTACCGCGTGCATCGCGGCGCCTTTGTCGACCCGGACGTGTTCGATCTGGAGATGCAGCGGGTCTTCGGCCACACCTGGGTGTACCTGGGACACGAGAGCGAAATCGCGCAGCCGGGCAGTTACAAGGCCACCACCCTGGGTACCCAGCCGGTGCTGCTGACGCGCGACACCGACGGTGCCGTGCACGCCTTCATCAACGCCTGCCGCCACCGCGGCGTGCTGCTGGCCGACGACCACACCCAAGGCCAGTGCC
>JBFJZP010001006.1:0-1176 GCA_041622095.1 Burkholderiaceae bacterium
CCTGTCGGCGGCCTGGGAACTGCAGCCCGGCGACCTGATCTACACCGGCACGCCGGAAGGCGAGGCCGCGGTGGTGGCCGGCGACACCCTGGTCGGCAGTGTCGATGGCCTGCAAGGCATCAGCGTCAAGATCGTCTGACCCGCGCGGCGACCGTTTTTCGTGCTACGAGGCCAGATCAAACATTGCCGCCAATGCGGCACCGCGGTTGTCTACCGGATTCCGGATGACGGCGACACGCGTGAGCGGGCGGTGTGTCCGCAGTGCCACACCATCCACTACGAGAACCCGCTGAATGTGGTGGGCACCGTGCCCCACCTGGGCGACAAGGTCTTGCTGTGCAAGCGAAACATCGAACCCCGCAAGGGCAAGTGGACCTTGCCGGCCGGCTTCATGGAGCTCGAGGAAACCACGGCCGAGGGTGCTGCGCGCGAGACGGTGGAGGAAGCCGGCGCGGTGTTCGAGATGGAAGACCTGTTCTCGGTGCTCAACGTGGCGCGGGTCGGACAGGTCCATTTGTTCTACACCGCCCGCTTGTTGTCCGACCATGTGGATCCGGGCCATGAAACCATGGAAGCCCGGCTTTACAGCGAAGCCGAGATCCCCTGGGACGAGATTGCCTTTCGTACCGTCAAGGAAACGCTGGAGCACTACTTCGCCGACCGACGTGCCGGCAAACTGTCGGTCCACGTGATCGACATCGTGTGACCCCCTGCCCCCGCCCACGGCCCCGGCGGTCGCGGCCTTCGCCGCGTTGCGCCATCAGCGGGTGCTGCCAGGCCGGCTGCGGCGCGCCAGAGGCCAATTCGCACAATCCGGCTCGCCGGGTGTATAAGAGGAACATGGTTGCAGCGCTTCGCTGTCCAGCCTTGCCGAGGAGTCCGAGATGAAACAGCAACGTTTCTGGGACGTCGACCTGATCGAGTTGTTCCGGACCTGGATCGACGACATGGGAACCTTTCTGCTGACGGCGCTGACCTTCGTCGGCCTGGCCCTGCCGGTGCTGATCCCGACGCTGATCCTGTGGTACCTGGCGTCGATCAACTGGAGCATGGCGCCCTGATGACGTCGCCGCCCCGGTATCGGCTGGCTGCGTCGTTGGCGCAAGAACGCAGCGCGTCGATCAGACGCTGATGCACCAGGGCGCGGTATCGTGGAACAAACCCATCCAGACGGCC
>JBFJZP010001007.1:0-1175 GCA_041622095.1 Burkholderiaceae bacterium
AATCACCGACGACGAATTCTGGCACACGGTGGACTACCTCAACCGCCTGGGCGGCCGCAATGAAGCCGGCCTGCTGGTGCCGGGCCTGGGCCTGGAGCACTTCCTCGACATCCTGCAGGACGCCAAGGACGCCGAGGTCGGCCTGACCGGCGGCACTCCGCGCACCATCGAAGGCCCGCTGTACGTGGCCGGCGCGCCGCTGGCCGAAGGCGAGGTGCGCATGGACGACGGCAGCGAGCTGGACCGCGCCACCGTGATGTTCCTCGAGGGCGTGGTGCGCGACACCGCCGGCCAGCCGGTGGCCGGCGCCGTGGTCGACCTGTGGCATGCCAACACCCAAGGCAACTACTCCTACTTCGACAAGAGCCAGTCCGACTACAACCTGCGCCGACGCATCGTCACCGACGCCGAGGGTCGCTACCGCGCGCGCAGCATAGTGCCGAGCGGCTACGGTTGCGCCCCGGATGGCCCGACCCAGGAGTGCCTGAATCTGCTCGGCCGCCATGGCCAGCGTCCGGCGCATATCCACTTCTTCATCTCCGCCCCCGGCCATCGCCACCTGACCACCCAGATCAACCTGGCCGGCGAGCAGTACCTGTGGGACGACTTCGCCTACGCCACCCGCGACGGCCTGGTCGGCGATATCGCGTTCGTCGAGGACGCCGCCGTCGCCCGTGACCGCGGTGTGCAGGGCAGCTGCTTCGCCGAACTGCAGTTCGACTTCCAGCTGCAGCAGGCTCCGGTCGCCGAAGCCGAGCAGCGCAGCAAGCGTCCCCGCGCCCTGCAACAAGCCTGATGTGAATGGCCGGCGGTGGCCCCAGGGCTGCCGCCGGTTCGTCGGGCCTGCTTCACCCATAACAAGAGCGATCCGGACTGCGTGTCACGGATGGCCTGATGCGCCTTGCAGCGAGGTTCCATGAAAGCCTTGATCAACGATTTCTCGCTGTCCGCCGTGGTGGCCGGTTTTATCGCCACCGTGATTTCCTATGCAGGGCCCCTGGTGATCATCTTCCAGGCGGCCGAGAGTGCAGGCCTGTCACATGCCGTGCTGTCGTCCTGGGTCTGGGCGATTTCCATCGGCAGTGCGCTGCTCGGCATCGCCCTCAGCCTGCGTTACCGCGTGCCCATCATCATCGCCTGGTCGGCACCGGGTTCGGCGTTGCTGGTCTCGTTGC
>JBFJZP010001008.1:0-1173 GCA_041622095.1 Burkholderiaceae bacterium
GTTGCTCGGCGAGATGGCGATCTCCATCGCCCTTGCCCTGCCCCTGGGCATGGCGCTGGGTCTCGGCCTGGTACACCTGGTTGCCGGACTGCTGCAGAGCGACCAGTTCCATTTTCCGGTCGTGATCTCCGCGCACACCTATGCCTGGGCCGGTATCTGCGTGGTCGCCGCCGGACTGGCCAGCGCACTGGTGGTGCGCCGGCGGATCGACCGGCTCGACATGGTCGCCGCACTCAAGACACGGGAGTAACAAGCACACATGCAACGCAAGACCCTGATATTCGGTGGCCTCGCCATCGCCGCGGTGGCTGCCCTGCTGGCCTGGGCATTCGCCCCACGGCCGGTAGAGGTCGAGGTGGCCACCGCCGGCATGGGCCGTTTCGAGACCACGATCGACGAGGACGCGCGCACCCGCTTGCGCGACCGATTCGTGGTCTCGGCGCCCCTGGCCGGCAACCTGCAGCGCATCACACTGCGCGAAGGCGACGCGGTCAACGCCGGCGATACCTTGGCGAAGCTGACACCGGTACTCAGCCCGATGCTGGACGAACGCACGATACGCGAGCAGAACGCGCGTATCGGCGCAGCCGAGGCGGCCGTCATGCAGGCGGCCAGCCGCGTCAGCGCCGCCAGGGCGGCGCTGGAACAGGCCCGCATGACGCTGCGGCGCACCGAGCAACTGGCGCAACAGGGATTCGTGTCGCCGAACAAGATCGATAGCGACCGGCTCGCCAGCCGGACCGCGGAAAGCGATCTGGCGGCGGCGACCGAAGGTGAACAGATCGCACGCTACAACCTCACGCAGGCACGTGCCGCGCTGGCCGCGGTGAGCAACGGCGCCGCGAGCGCCGTTTTCAGCGTGCGCGCGCCGGTGTCCGGACAGGTGCTCAAGCTGCACCAGGCCAGCGAGGGCGTTGTCGCGCTGGGGGCCCCGCTGATCGAGATCGGCGACACCAGCCGCATGGAGGTGGTTGCGGAGTTGCTGTCCACCGATGCCTTGCTGGCGCGACCCGGAAGTGCCGTGCGCATCGAACGCTGGGGTGGACCCGATGTCCTGCAAGGCGAGGTGCGGCTGGTCGAGCCGGCGGCTTTCACCAAGGTCTCGGCCCTGGGTGTCGAGGAACAACGCGTCAACGTCCTGATCGACATCACCAGCCCGCATGCCCAATGGAA
>JBFJZP010001009.1:0-1168 GCA_041622095.1 Burkholderiaceae bacterium
CTCGACCATGATCGCCCCTAAATACCAAAGGGGACATTTGAATCTGGCTAAAAGGGGACATTACGACTTTGCGCTGTCAAGTCCGCTTGGCCGGTTGCCCAAACCGCGGGCCGCTGAGATACTCCGAGCCACAGGTCGCCGCCAGGCCGACCTGCCCATAACAAACAATCGGAGAGCCATCCGCATGTCCGAGCCGGTAGCGCACATGCACGGGGGAGACCGGGTCGCAGTGTCGCTGCAAGCGCATGGCGTACGCCATATCTTCACCCTGTGCGGTGGCCACATCTCGCCGATCCTCAGCGCCGCACGGGCGCGTGGCATCCGCGTCGTCGACGTACGCGACGAAGCGACGGCGGTGTTCGCCGCCGATGCAGTGGGACGTCTGTCCGGCGTGCCCGGCGTGGCCGCGGTGACCGCCGGACCCGGCATCAGCAACACCATCACCGCGCTGAAGAATGCGCAACTGGCCCAGTCGCCGCTGATCCTGCTCGGCGGCGCGGCGCCGACCGCCTTGCAGGGCCGCGGCGCCTTGCAGGACATCGACCAGCGGCCATTGGTGGCGCCCCATGTCAAGCGTTTCTTCAAGATCCGGCGCGTCGCCGAACTCGGCCCGGCAGTCGACGAGGCCTTCGCGCTGGCCTGCACCGGTGTACCCGGACCGGTGTTCATCGAATGCCCGGTGGACCTGCTGTACGACGAAGCGACGATCCGCCAGTGGTACCGCGATGCGGCCGGCAAAGGCAAATCCATCGGCGAGCGGCTGCTGCGCTTCTACCTGGGCCGCCATGTCGCGAAGATGTTTGCCGGCGCACAGGAACCGGCCGGCACCTATGTCAAGCCGGTGACAGCGCCCGCCCCGGGCGCCACCATCCTGCGCAGGGCGCAGGCCGCGTTGTCGCGCGCGCAGCGGCCGCTGATGGTGATCGGCAGCCAGACATTGGCCCAGGCCGGCCAGGCCGCGCAGATCGCCAAGGCAATCGCGCAGCTGGGTATTCCGGTCTACCTGTCGGGCATGGCACGCGGCCTGCTCGGGCGCCATCACCCGCTGCAGCTGCGCCACCAGCGGCGCCAGGCCTTGCGCGAGGCCGATTGCGTGGTACTGGCCGGCGTGCCCTGCGATTTCCGGCTCGACTATGGCAAACATATCCGGCGTAGCGCCCGGCTGATC
>JBFJZP010001010.1:0-1167 GCA_041622095.1 Burkholderiaceae bacterium
ACGACCATATCTCCAGCGCCATCGGCGCAGCGATGATCGGCTGGTTCGGCACCGCGATGCTGTGTTACGTCACGCCCAAGGAACACCTGGGCCTGCCGGATCGCGACGACGTCAAGCAAGGCCTTATCGCGTACAAGATCGCCGCGCATGCGGCCGACATTGCCAAGGGCCACCCGGTCTCGCGTGCACGCGACGAAGCCTTGTCCAAGGCGCGCTTCGAATTCCGCTGGCAGGACCAGTTCAACCTGGCGCTCGACCCCGACACCGCGCGTGATTTCCACGACCAGACCTTGCCGGCCGACGGCGCGAAGGTGGCGCATTTCTGCTCGATGTGCGGACCGAAGTTCTGCTCGATGAAGATCACGCAGGACGTGCGCGACTACACCGCCCGGCAGGAGCAGGAGATCGCCGACGGCATGGCCGCGAAAAGCGCCGAGTTCCGCGCCGGCGGCAGCGAGATCTATATCCCGATCCAGAAGGCCTGAGGTGCAGATCGGCATTGCAGGCGCAGGCCTGCTCGGTCGGCTGCTCGCCGCCACGCTCGCGCAGGCGGGTCATGGCGTCGAGGTGTTCGACCCGGCATGCGACGCGGATGCGCGTGGCGCCGCCGGCTGGACCGCCGCCGGCATGCTCAGCCCGGTGGCGGAGCTCGAGTGCGCGAATGGCGCGGTGTTCGCGCTCGGCATGCGTTCGCTGGCCTTGTGGCCTGAGATCGGCAAACGAATCGGCACACCACAGGCCATACAGCAACATGGCAGCCTGCTGCTGGCCCATCGTGGCGATGAAGGCGCTGCGCAGCGGGTCGTTGGCTTGCTGCGCCACAAGGCGCCGCCCGGGCATGCGCCCAAAGCACTGGACGCTGCGCGCCTGCGCCAGCTGGAGCCGGCCATCCATGGGCCTGCCCATGCCTGGCTGTTGCCGGCGGAAGGCCATCTCGATCCGGTACAGGCCATGGCGGCACTGGCGACCAGCGCTACGCAACTAGGTGTAGCCTGGCACTGGGGACAACGGGTCCATGCGCTGGCGCCGGGGCTCTTGTCGACCAATGACGGCAAACACCGCTTCGACCATGTATTCGATGTGCGCGGTGCTGGCGCGCAGCCCCATGCGCCGGGTCATGCCACGCCGATGGCAGCCGGCCCGGTGCGCGGTGTGCGGGGCGAGATC
>JBFJZP010001011.1:0-1164 GCA_041622095.1 Burkholderiaceae bacterium
CAGGCTTCGACCGCCGCCCGGCTTTTTATTGCCGCGGCTGCCGCTTCGGCGCTGGCCGCCGCACGCAGCGCCGGCGTGCGCAGGTGCTGCGCCGGCCCGTGGTAACACTGCAATCCGGCAAAACGCAGTCCGCCGTGGGATGTGATCTCGCGCGCCAGCGCGGCAACTGGCGCACCGGGAGCGACGCCACAACGCCGGGCACCGACATCGACCTCGACATAGACGTCGAGCACCACCGCGTGTGCCTGTGCCGCCTGCGCCAGCATCTGCACTTGCCGCGGATCGTCCACAAGTACGCCGACGCGGGTCCGACGCGCGATCTGCGCCAGCTGCCGCGCCTTTGAGGCGCCGGCCAGCTGGTTCGTCAGCAGGATGTCGTTGATACCGGCTTCGGCAAAGACCGCGGCCTCACTGACCTTCTGGCAGCAAATGCCGACCGCGCCTAGCGCGATCTGCCGGTGCGCTATTTCCGGGCACTTGTGGCTCTTGGCGTGCGGACGCAGCCGAACGCCGGTGCCCCGAAGTGAGTCGGCCATGCGCGCAAGGTTGCGCTCGAACGCATCGAGGTCGAGCACCAGTGCCGGCGTGTCGACAGCCGATAACGGGTCACCCGGCCGCGCCGCTTTCCAGGGGGTCACGCCTCGACCTTCAATCGACCTTGGCGCCCGAGAGCTTGATGATGCGGGCCCATTTTGTCGTCTCCTGGCGCGACAACTCGAGGAACTCCTCGGGCGTGCTGGGCGAGGTCTCGGCGCCCAACGCCTTGAATCGGTCGCGCACCGCTGGGCTGGCCAGCGCCGTGCGGATCTCGGCATTGAGTTTTGCGACCACATCCTTGGGCATGTTGGCCGGTCCGACGATGCCACCCCAGGCGGTCACCTCGAAGCCGGGAACGCCCGACTCCGCGATCGTCGGCAGGTCCGGGTAGGTTGGTGAACGCTGGGGCGACGAGATACCCAGTGCACGAACCTTACCGGCCTGCGCCAGCGGACCCGACACCGGTGCATTGATCATCATCAGTTGCAGGCCACCACCGATCAGGTCGGACACCGCCGCTGTCGCGGCGCGGTACGGAACGTGCAGGAGGTAGGTGCCAGTCATTGCCTTGAACAATTCGACGCCGAGGTGCGCGGTCGTGCCGTTGCCGTCCGAGCCGAACGCCAG
>JBFJZP010001012.1:0-1162 GCA_041622095.1 Burkholderiaceae bacterium
AGGGGCAGGCCGAACAGGCCGCCGCTGTCACAGCTCTGTACCCCGGGCGGGGTCCAGCTGCCGTCGCCATCGGCATCAACGAAGATCGGATTGCTGACCGCCAGAGCCACGGTGCCGATGTCATCGGTGCTGCGGCTGCGCAGGTCGCCGTCGCCGTCCTCGAAATCATTCGGCACCACCGGCCACAGCGGACGGGAGATGCCATCGCGGCCCTGCACCAGCACGACGAACCAGTAATCGTTGCCGGGGCTGGGCAGGCTCAGGGCCACATCGGACTGCAGCCGGCTGTAATCCACCCCGTTGACCGTCGCGGCGACCACCGCATCCCGGCTGAAATCGCCCTCATCCAGCTCCACGCTCAGGGCCGGGTCGCACAGCCCGTAACGCGGCGGCGAACTGGGTTGGCCGAAATCATCGGTGTGGCGCTGGGTCGCGCCATTGATGAACACCGCCACCTGGTCGTACTCCGCCCAGGGCGCGGACTGGATCTCGACCGACAGATCCAGCGCCTCGTCCACCGCACCCAGCGGCAGGGGCGCTGCCTTGCTGCCGTAGGCATCGGTCTGTTCCAGGCCACCGACCAGGCCGGCCCCGGTCTGCGCCTTGATCTCGACGAACAGCGCGTTGCTGCCGACGCTGTAGCCGCCGATGATCGCATCCGCGACCGCATGCGGGTCGGCGCGCAGCAGGGCGGGGTCGGGTCGACCGCTGGCAGCCATCACGCTGGGCACCGACATCTGGTTGCGGGTGGACAGCGAGGTCAGGCGCCGGTCATGGGTGTCCGAATTGGACACGAAGGTCTTGAGAATGCCCTGGTTCAGCATGTTGAACCAGTCGCCCATGTTCTCGCCCAGGAAGTGCTCGAACTGATGCACCCGGCCGTCCACGCCGATCCACAGCTCCAGGCTGTCGAAGCCGTCGCTGAACAGATTGCCCGCGTTCGGATCCAGCCGCTTGGCGCTCGGGTCCTTGGCCGCCGGCACCGCCGCCGGCAGCACGACCGTCGCGGCCAGGACCAGGATCGGGATCAGGATCGCGCGGCGCAATCGGTCGGAGCGCCTGTTGATGCGTCTAGAGAGAGGTCGCATAGCGGCTCGCCGGTCTCCTCCGAGTCAGCGTAGGTGGGAAGCGTACAGGCTCCCTGCGAGTATATACGAGGGTC
>JBFJZP010001013.1:0-1162 GCA_041622095.1 Burkholderiaceae bacterium
AAGGCCTGTTCGCCATCCACCATCACCTCGGCGGCGCGGCCGCGGGTGTTGTAGTTGGAACTCATGACAAAGCCATAAGCACCGGCCGAGCGCACCGCCAGCAAATCGCCTTCAACCAGGGCCAGGTCGCGGTCCTTGGCGAGGAAGTCGCCGGTTTCGCAAATCGGCCCGACGATGTCGTAATTGCGGGTGGCGGCATCGCGCGGTTGCACCGGCACCACGTCCATCCAGGCCTGGTACAGAGCTGGACGGATCAGGTCGTTCATCGCCGCATCGACGATGGCGAAGTCCTTGTGCTCGGTGTGCTTGAGGTACTCGACCCGGGTCAGCAGCACGCCGGCGTTGGCCACGATGGAGCGGCCCGGCTCGAACACCAGGGCCAGGTCGCGGCCGGCAATGCGCTCACGCACCGCCTTGATATAGTCGCCGGCCAGCGGCGGCTGCTCGTCGCGGTACTGCACGCCGAGGCCGCCGCCCAGGTCCAGATGCTTGATCTGGATGCCGCGTGCGGCCAGGCGATCGACCAGCGTCAGCAGACGATCGAGGGCATCGAGGAAGGGCGGCAGGGTGGTCAGCTGCGAGCCGATATGGCAATCGACGCCGACGATCTGCAGGTTCGCCAATTCGGCGGCGCGGGCGTAGACCGCCTCGGCCTGCTCGATATCGATGCCGAACTTGTTCTCTTTCAACCCCGTGGAAATATAGGGGTGGGTGCCGGCGTCGACGTCCGGGTTGACCCGCAGGGAAATCGCCGCGGTCTTGCCCAGCTCGGCGGCAACCAGCTGCAGGCGCTCCAGCTCTTCGGTGGACTCGACGTTGAAGCAGTGCACGCCCACTTCCAGCGCGCGGCGCATATCGTCGCGGCTCTTGCCGACGCCGGAGAAGACGATCTTGCTCGCCTCGCCACCGGCGGCCAGTACCCGCTCCAGCTCGCCACGGGAGACGATATCGAAGCCCGCGCCGAGGCGCGCCAGCACATTCAGCACGCCGAGGTTGGAGTTGGCCTTGACGGCGAAGCAGACCAGGTGCGGCATGCCCTGCAAGGCATCGGCATAGGCGTGGTATTGCGCCTCGATATGGGCGCGGGAGTAGACGTAGGTCGGCGTACCGAAGCGTTGGGCGATGGCGGACAAGGCCACGCCTTCCGCGAACAGCGCGCCGT
>JBFJZP010001014.1:0-1160 GCA_041622095.1 Burkholderiaceae bacterium
CCCTGACCGTGATCGCGGCGCTGCTGCCGATGGCTTTCGTGTCCGGCTTGATGGGCCCGTACATGAGCCCGATCCCGATCAACTCCAGCCTGGGCATGGCCTTGTCGCTGGCGATCGCGTTCACCGTCACGCCGTGGCTGGCGCTGCGCCTGATGAAGACCCATGCGCCCGGCGCCGGCCATGCGGCCGATGCACCGGCCGACGGCGAAGTTAGACCCTTAGACCCGGGCGGCTGCAGCGCCTGTTCAACTGGTTGCTGCTGCCGATGCTGCAAAGCGCCCGCAAGCGCTGGCTGCTGGCGCTCGGCATCCTGGCCGCGCTGGTGTTGTCGGTCGGCCTGGCTGCGGTGCAGTGGGTGGTGCTCAAGATGCTGCCGTTCGACAACAAGAGCGAGTTCCAGGTGGTGCTGGAGATGCCGGCCGGCACGCCGCTGGAGGACACCGCCGCAGTCTTGCAGGACATGGGGGCCTACCTGGCGGCGCAGCCGGAAGTGCGCGACCTGCAGGCTTATGCCGGCACCGCGTCACCGATCACCTTCAACGGCCTGGTGCGCCAGTACTATCTGCGCGCTGCCGCCGAGCAGGGTGACCTGCAGGTCAACCTGGTCGACAAGGCGCATCGCCAGGAGCAGAGCCATGCGATCGCGCAGCGCCTGCGCCCGGCGCTGGACGCGATCGGCGCGCGCCACGGTGCGCGGGTGAAGGTGGTGGAGGTGCCGCCGGGACCGCCGGTGATGTCGCCATTGGTGGCCGAGGTGTATGGGCCGGACGAGGCCGGTCGGCAGGCGCTGGCGCAGCGCGTCGTGAAGGCATTCGGCGACACCGCGCATGTGGTCGGCATCGACAGCACGCTGCAAAGCGATGCGCCGCGCAGCTTCCTGCGGGTGCAACGCCAGCGCGCCGAGACGCTGGGTATTCCGGTGGCGGCAGTGGCGCAGACGGTGCAGGCCGCGCTGCAGGGCGCCGACACCACCTATCTGCACGACGGGCAATCGAAATACCCGGTGCCGGTGCGACTGCAATTGCCGCTCGAGCGCCAGGTCGGCCTGGACGCCTTGCTGGCCCTGCCGATGCGTGCAGCCAATGGAACGCTGGTGCCGCTGTCCGAACTGGTGCAGGTGCATACCGGCGTCAACGACAAGACCTTGTATACCAAGGACC
>JBFJZP010001015.1:0-1158 GCA_041622095.1 Burkholderiaceae bacterium
AGTCCTGCACAAGCTGGCGATGATCGGCGTTGTCCAGATCCATGTGTGCGGCGAGCATGTTGGCCAGGCCGCCCACCTCGCGCCCGCCCATGGCGTTGGGCTGGCCGGTGAGCGAGAACGGGCCGGCACCGGGCTTGCCGATCTGGCCGGTGGCCAGGTGCAGGTTGATCAGCGTGGCGTTCTTGGCGGTGCCGCTGCTGCTCTGGTTCAGGCCCTGGCAGTAGAGGCTGAGCGTGGTCTTGCGATCCGCGAATCCCTGGCCGTCAAGGCCAGCGAACCATCGGGCCGCGGTAAACAGGTCTTCCTTCGGCACGCCGCAGGCCTGTGCCACGTGCTCGGGCGTGTATTCGCGCACCAGCGTCTTGAGCGCATCGAAGCCGGTGGTGTGCGCGGCGATGTACGCGCTGTCGGTCCAGCCTTCCCACAGCATGATGTGCAGCAGGCCATGGAACAGCATCACGTCGCTGCCCGGTTGCAGCGGCAGGTAGAGGTCGGCGAAGCCGGCGGTGTCGGTGCGGCGCGGGTCGGCCACGATCACCTTCATGGCCGGGTTGGCCTGCTTCGCCTCTTCGATGCGGCGGAACAGCACCGGGTGCGCGAAGGCCGCGTTGCTGCCGACGATGAACAGGCATTGCGCGTGGTTCACGTCGTCGTAGCAGGCCGGCGGCGCGTCGGCGCCCAGCGTGAGCTTGTAGCCGGCGACCGCGCTGCTCATGCACAGGCGCGAGTTGGTGTCGACGTTGTTGGTGCCGATCAGGCCCTTGGACAGCTTGTTGAAGGCGTAGTAGTCCTCGGTGAGCAACTGGCCGCTGATGTAGAAGCCGACCGCGTCGGGGCCGTGGGCCTGGACCGTGTCGGCGAAGCGGTCGACCGCGAGGTCCAGCGCGCTGTTCCAGTCGGTGCGCTGCGGCGCCGTGCCGCGCGTGGTGCGCACCATGGGGTACAGCAGGCGCGCCTGCTGCGCGATCGCGGGCGTGGCGGTGAGGTGCAGCGTCTGGCCCTTGGTGCAGAGTTTTCCGAAGTTGGCCGGGTGCTGTGGGTCGCCGCGCACGGCGGTGATCTGGCTGCCCACGCTGTCGATCAGCACGCCGCAGCCCACGCCGCAGTAGGGGCAGGTTGATCGCGTGAGGGCTTTTCCTCCCTCTCCCCCTGGGAGAG
>JBFJZP010001016.1:0-1156 GCA_041622095.1 Burkholderiaceae bacterium
CACGCAGCATTGAGGCCATCGCGGTCAAGCGGCGATGGCTGCGGGGCGAAGCGACCGACGCCGAGTTGGACGCAGCCAGGGACGCAGCCTGGGCCGCAGCCAGGGCCGCAGCCAGGGCCGCAGCCAGGGCCGCAGCCTGGGCCACAGCCTGGGCCGCAGCCAGGGCCGCAGCCAGGGACGCAGCCTGGGACGCAGCCTGGGCAGCCAGGGCCGCAGCCAGGGACGCAGTCAGGGACCGACAGAACCGGCGCCTTACATCGATGGTGATCGCCGAGGCCAGGCGGCAGGGGGTGTACCGATGATCCGCCGGCCGATCACGGACCACGGTGGGATCGCAGACGCTACCGTCTCGGTCCTGACCGTCCTCGAACGCGCCGGGGTCACGGTGGAGTGGGTACACACGTCGCCGGCCGGCTCCGAGATGGCAGTATCCGCGGATCACTGGCCGCGCGCATGCGCAGTAATCGGCAACCGAAACGCTCAGTTTCTCGACTCGACCACCCTCGGGTGCGTGACGCTCCGCCGATGCACGGTGCAGACCGCCAGGCGCCGCCGAGGCCCCAAGGGCTGGACCTATCAATATCGGGTCCTGGCATACCTGGCGGAGCATCCGGGCGCGGCACACGCCGCCATCGGCGCGGCCCTGAGTCTGCACCCGCGCACCATTCGATCGACTGTCTACCTACTGCGCAGGGATAGATGGCTCGAACCGGGGTCGACTATCCTGACAGACCGGGGTAGGAGACTCGTCACACAGGAGGACAAGGACAAATGAGCAACGACGGGATCGTGAACATCCGCGGGAAAGACTACCAGACGGTGGCCCTACGCGTGAGCAAATGGAACGAGGCCAACCCACCGCCGGACGGGTGCTACCTGACCACCGAGCTCCTGTCGCTGACAGATGATCGGGTGATCATGGTGGCGCGCATCCATGCACCGGACGGCACGGTGGTCCGCACCGGACACGCGGAGGAACGGTGGGACTCCAGCAAGATCAACGCCACATCCGCCCTCGAAAACTGCGAGACGTCGGCCGTGGGTCGTGCCCTCGCATTCGCAGGACTCGTCGGGACCGAGCTACAGATCGCGTCCGCCGACGAGGTGGCAGGCGCCATCGCCCGCCAGGAGCGGAGCAAGGCGCCGCGGAAGGCCG
>JBFJZP010001017.1:0-1155 GCA_041622095.1 Burkholderiaceae bacterium
AATCGCCAGCCCGGGGAACAGTGCCCAGTGTGGCGCGATGTCCAGGTGGTCCTTGCTGTCGAACAGGATCCGGCCCCAGGACGGAATGTCCGGCGGAAAACCCAGCCCGAGGAAGGACAGCGTCGATTCGGCGATGATCGCCGCCGCCACGTCGACGGTGGCGGCCACGATCACCGGACCCATCGCATTGGGCATGATGTGGCGCACCACCTGACGCGGCACCGAAGCGCCCAGCGCACGCGCCGCCTCGACGTATTCCTTCTCGCGCAGCGAGAAGAACTGGGCCCGCACCAGGCGCGCCACCGGCATCCAGCGGAACGCGCCGATCACCACCACGATCAGGATGAAGACCCCGCCCTCCGGGCCGAACACCGCCTTGAGGCTGTCGCGGAACAGGTAGATCACCAGCAGCAGCAGCGGCAGCTGCGGCAGCGCCAGGAACAGGTCGGTCACCCACATCAGCGCAGTGTCGATCGGCCCGCGCGAGATGCCGGATATCGCACCGATCACGACGCCGACCAGGATCGCGATCAGCATGGCCGCCAGCCCGACTGCCAGCGAGATGCGGCCGCCATACAGGATGCGCGCGAAGATGTCCTGGCCCAGTGTGTCGGTCCCCATCGGGTGCGCCATCGACGGTTTCGCCAGGCGCGCGCTGAAGTCGATCTCGTTGATCGGAACGCGCCAGACATAAGGTCCGAATATGACCAGCAGCACCATCAGCGCCAGCACCCACAGGCTGATCACTGCCAGGCGATGGCGCCGGAAACGGCGCCATGCCTCGCGCCACGGCGAGATGCCGGCGCCTTGCGAGACCCGCGGGTCAGCGGTAGGTGATGCGGGGGTCGAGGACGCCATACAGCAGGTCGGCCAGCAGGTTGAAGAGAATCACCAGGATGGCGAGCACGAAGGTCACCGCCATGATGACCGGCGTGTCGTTGCGCTGGATCGCGTCGATCAGCAGCGAGCCGATTCCGGGCACACGAAAGATCTGCTCGGTGACGATGGCGCCACCGAACACCGCCGGCATCTGCAGCGCCACCAGCGTGACCACCGGGATCAGGCCGTTGCGCACCGCATGCTTGATGATGACGACACGCTCGGCCAGCCCCTTGCTGCGGGCGGTGGTGACATAGTCGAGCCGGATCACGTCGA
>JBFJZP010001018.1:0-1153 GCA_041622095.1 Burkholderiaceae bacterium
GCAGCAGTTCCAGCGCGCCGGCACGTCCGGCCAGTTGCACCAACGCCGCCATCTCGGCATGCGCCATCACCAGGCCGAGCTTGTTGATCGGTACGCCGAAGCGGCTGCCTTCGCCACAGATGCGCAGGTCGCACAAGGCCGCGATCTCGAGCCCGCCGCCGACGCAGATGCCTTCGATCAGCGCCACCGTCGGGTGGCGGCAGTCGGCAATGGCGCCCAGTGCATCATGCAATATCGCGCCATAGGCCTTGCCCTGCGCGAAGTTGCTGCGCTCAAACTCGAACTCGGCTATATCGTTGCCCGGCGCAAAGGCCTTGCCGCCGGCGCCACGCAGCACGATGCAGCGCAGCGTGTCGTCGTTCGACAGTTCGCGCATGGCCTGGCCCAGGCCTTGCCACATCGGCTTGGTCAAGGCGTTGAGTTTTTCCGGCCGGTTCAGTACCACGGTGGCAACAAAACCGTCGCGCTCGATCAGGATGGTGTCGGTCATCATTTGTAGAACAGGTCGACCAAGAATAGCGGAACCGCCGGCACATAGGTCACCAGCATCAGCGTGGCAACCAGCAGGCCGATGAACGGCAGGTTCACCTTGGTGACCTCCCACATGTCGGCCTTGGCAATCGAACACGAGGCCATCAGCACGCTGGCCACCGGCGGCGTCTGCTGGCCGATGCCCAGGTTCAGCGTGACGATCAGGCCGAAATGCACCGGGTCGATACCCACCGTCTTGACCAGCGGCATCACGATCGGCACCACCAGGATGATGGCGGCCGCCGAATGCAGGAACAGGCCGATGACGAGGAAGAAGACGTTGAGGATGCCGAGCACCGCATAGCGGTTGCTGGTGATCGACGACAACCAGGTCGCCAGCTGCTGTGGAATCTGCTGCTCGGTCAGGTAGACACCGAGCAAGGCGGACGCCGCCACCAGCAGCATCACGGTGGCGGTCTGGTTCGCACCCTCGATCATCGACGCGTACAGGTGTTTCCAGTCCAGTTCGCGGTAGATCACGCCACCAATGAACAAGGCTGCCAGCACCGCCAGCGCCGCGCCTTCGGTGGCCGTGACGACGCCGCCGAAGATGCCGCCCAGGATGATCATCGGCAGCGCAAAGGCCCAGCCGGCCTCGCGGAACGTGCGCTTCACCTTGGCC
>JBFJZP010001019.1:0-1151 GCA_041622095.1 Burkholderiaceae bacterium
GTATTCATCGTGACCGGTGGCGCATCCGGTCTTGGCGAAGGCGCGGCACGCATGCTGGTCGCCAACGGCGGCAAGGTCGTCATCGCCGACATGCAGGTCGACAAGGGCGAAGCAATTGCCAAGGAGATCGGCGCAACGTTTGTCAAATGCGACGTGTCCCAGGAGGCCGACGGCCAGGCGGTTGTTGCCAAGGCGGTTGCGCAGGGCAAGCTGATGGGACTGATCAACTGCGCCGGCATCGCACCGGCCGAGAAGACGGTCGGAAAGAATGGCGCCCACAACCTGGCCTTGTTCAGCAAGACGATCACCGTCAACCTGATCGGCAGCTTCAACATGATCCGGCTGGCGGCAGAAGCGATGGGCAAGAACGAACCGGAAGCTACCGGCGAACGCGGCGTGTTGATCTCGACCGCATCGGTGGCCGCCTACGACGGCCAGATCGGCCAGGCGGCTTACAGCGCGTCCAAGGGTGGCATCGTCGGCATGACCCTGCCGATCGCACGCGACCTGGCGCGCAATGGCATTCGCAACATGACGATTGCGCCCGGCATCTTCGGTACGCCGATGTTGTTCGGCATGCCCAAGGAAGTACAGGATGCGCTGGCGGCCAATGTGCCGTTCCCGTCGCGCCTGGGCACGCCAGAGGATTACGCGAAGCTGGCCCGGCACATCATCGAGAACGACATGCTCAACGGCGAGGTGATTCGCCTGGACGGCGCGATCCGCCTGGCACCGCGCTGACACCCGGCACCCGGTCGGACGAACCCGGATCATCCGACGCCGTTGCGATGGATGATCCGGGGATCGCCCCGACCGGAGATGGTCCGCAAGCAGGGCCGCGCCGACGGTAGAAGTTCAACAAGCAACGGCTCAGGGAGACTCCATGGCGATCCTCGGCATGAACCACTTCACCGTCCTGTCTTCCGACCTGGACCGGACACTGGCTTTTTATTGCGACCTGCTCGGCCTTCGCAACGGGCTGCGTCCGCCGTTCGACTGTCCCGGCGCCTGGTTGTACAGCTCAGACACCGCGGTTGTGCATGTGATCGCCGGCCGCGCGCTGCCGGCCGAAGCGGCCGGTGTGATCGACCACATGGCATTCACCGGGCAAGACCTGGTCAGCACCGTCGCATCGCTGCAGCAGCGCGGCA
>JBFJZP010001020.1:0-1150 GCA_041622095.1 Burkholderiaceae bacterium
GTAGGTGTGGTCCAGCTCGATGCGTTCCAGCAAGGTACCCTGCGCGGCGTCGATCTTGGAAAGCTGGGTGTAAACGCCGTAGACCTCGTTGCGCCGCACCGGATTCATCACCGAGGAGAAGATCACCACCGCGGTGTCCTCGAAGTCGCGCGTCACGAACTCGTCGGTGGCCAGGTTCAGGGTCACCAGGCCGGTCTTGTAGGCCGAAGGATCGTTGGGATTCTTGTCGGTGCGCACGGCGTAGTAAGGCGAGGTGAAAGTCTCGGCCTGCTCCCACTGCGGCCAGACATCCAGCACGTCAGGCTCGCTGTAATTGGGTCTCTGCCAGGCACGCAGCGCATGGGTGCCGATGTGCGCGCCGCTGGCCGGATCGTAGACCTCGATGTTCCAGCCGATGGCGTATAGCTTGCTGCCGTCCTTGGAATAGGCCAGCAAGGCCGTTCGCCGCGGAATGCTGAAGCGACGTACCGGCTCGGCGCCGATACCGGCGTCGGTGCGATAGACCGCCGCGTAGACATCTTCCACCTCGTAGTGGTCCCGTTTCAGCTGCACCGGTGACTGCAGGACCACCATTTCGCGGCCGTCCGGACTGATATCCATGGCGAACACCGCCTTGACGCGGCGCTCCGGGGTGGAGAAGTCGGTACGGAACACCTGCTGGCCGCTGTCGAGGTCGATGCCGGCCACCGACTCCCAGCGATTGGTGACCACGTAGGCGACGCGGCCGTCCGGCGACGGCACCACCGTGGCGATACCGGAACCGGCATCCGGTACCGCGAAGGTCTTGACCACCTCGCGTCTTTCGGGGTCGGCGAGCACCACCAGGTTGGGCTTGGCGGCAGTAAGGATGTATTCCTTGGCCAGCGCCGGCCCGCTAAGCAGGACGGCGCATACCACGGTCAGAACGCTGACGAACGGGCGAGTGCGCATGGTCGGCCTCCTCACTTGGACTTGGGGAACACCGAGTTGAGCAACCGCCAGTCGTACTGCGCGGAGTCGGCGCCCTGGTTCCAGTCGGGATAGGTGTTGAGCGTGTCCGGCACCTGCGCGGGCCACCAGCAGGGATCGGAACAACCGTAGAGGTCGGCCTCCATTGGCTGGCACAGCGCCGCGACACTGCCGAACGGATCGACCTCCCAGCCCGGGTCCA
>JBFJZP010001021.1:0-1149 GCA_041622095.1 Burkholderiaceae bacterium
CACAGATGAACAGGATGTTCCCGGTATCCACCTGCAGCAACACTGGGACTACTGCCTGGACGTGGCCAAGGTTTCGCGTTCGCTGGCCGGCGTCGTGCGGCAGAACCAGCAGGCGGCGTTCACCGCCGGGCTGATCCATTTTGTCGGCGAACTGGCAATGCGTATCGCGATGCCGGACGAGATGGCCGCACTCGACCGGCTGATTGCGCCGATGGACCCGCGCCGGGCCCGTGCCGAACGGCGGCAGTTCGACTTCGACTACGCGCAGGTCGGCGCAGGCCTGGCGCGCCAATGGTCGTTTCCGGAGGTGATCGTCGACGCGCTCGAGCACCAGGATGCGCCGTTCCTGAACGACGCCTACGAACCGCTTGCCGGTGTCATCCACCTGGCCAGCTGGCGCGCGCGCGCCAAGATGGCCGGACTCAACCAGCGCGAGATGGCGGTGAGTTTCCCCGGCCCGGTCGGCGAGGTCCTGTCACTGGACATCGACATGGTGTTGCAGCAGGACCCGATCGACTGGAACAGCCAGCGTAGCTAGCGCCGGGGCAGCGCGATGCGAGCCTTGCGACTGTATGCCGGCCCCACGGCCTTGCGGCGGATCGCGCGCGACGGCCTGCAAAGCGCCGACATAGGCGCCATCGCGGGTGCGGCCGGCGGTCCGAAAGGCTTGATCCTGGGCCCGCTGGACCGATTCCTGTTCGGTGACTGGTTGCCGCAAAGCGAGCAGATGGTGCACCTGGTCGGCGCATCGATCGGTGCCTGGCGCATGGCCACCGCCTGCCTGGACGACAGCCTGGCGGCTTTTGCGCGACTGGAACACGATTACATCCGCCAGGACTATGCCTTGGCGCCGGGCCAGAAGCGGCCGACGCCGGACATGGTCAGCGAGTTGTTCGGCCGCAATCTGCTGGCGTTTTACGGCCCGCGTGCGGCGCAGGTGCTGGCGCATCCGCGCTACCGCCTGCATGTGGTGACCGCGCGCGGGCGCCACCTGCTGGGACGCGAGCATGGATGGCGTACGCCGCTGGGTTACCTGGGTGCGTTTGTCAGCAACAGCGTGCACCGCAAGGCGATGGGTGCCTGGCTGGAACGGGTGGTGTTCTCCACGCCGGGCGCGCAGCTGCCGTTCCTGGCGCGGGACTACCGTAC
>JBFJZP010001022.1:0-1149 GCA_041622095.1 Burkholderiaceae bacterium
CCTGCGGGTCGAGATCGCCTATCTGCCGATGGTGTCCTGGTCCAGCTATTACGCGCTGGATCTTGTCACCGCGCTGGAGGTCAGTCGGCGTGCGGTGGAGTTGTCCAGCCGGATGAAGAATCCGCGCGCCGAGATGATGGCGCGTTCGCAGATTGTCATGATCGACGGCTGCATCCGCGGCCATCACCGCGAAGCGCTGGCCCATGTGGAACGCAGCCTGGAATTGGCCCGTACCATGGGCAGCAAACGCTTCGAGGCCATCGCGCTGTTCTTCCAGGCGCTGCTGGTGATGGGTTCGGGCGACCGGGACGCGGCACGCGCACTGGTCCATGATGCCTTCGAGGTGCTCGGCCCTGGCGCGCCGGCGCTGGAGTTCGTCGGCCCGCAGTTGTTCGGGCTGCGCGCGATGCTGGAGCAGGACGGCCGGGGTCGGCAGCAGGCGCTGGCTGCCGGTGAAGACTTGCTGCGGCGCAGTGCGCTCAGCCACAATTTCTTCGTGTTCTACGATTTCGCGATCCAGGCGACGATCACCGCGCAGGACTGGGAGGAGGCACTGCGTTATTGCACCGCGCTGCAGACCTATACCGCGGCAGAGCCGTTTCCGTGGGCCGAATTCATCGTGCGCCGCGGCCGGGCTTTGGTGCGCGCGGGCCAGGGCGACAACAGCATGGAGATGCGCGAGGCCTTGCAGTCGCTGCGCGACCTGGCCCGGGAGCGCCAGTTCAACTTCTACCTGCGCGCACTCGATCAGGCCCTGGAGTCGTTGCCGGGCGATGCACGCCGCCCGGCGTGATCGTCATTCCTGGGCTGCTGCGCGTTTGCGCCGGTTGCGCACCCAGTGGTTCAGCGACTCCACCGCCACCGAGAAGCCCAGCGCGAAGTAGACATAACCCTTGGGCACATGCAGCCCGAAGCCGTCGGCGACCAGCAACATGCCGATCAGCAGCAGGAAGGACAACGCCAGCATCTTGATGGTCGGGTGGGCCGCGACGAAATTGGCCAGCGGTGTCGAGGCGATGATCATGATGATCATCGCGATCACTACCGCCGCCACCATCACCCACAAGGTGTCGGCCATGCCGACCGCGGTGATGACCGAGTCGAGCGAGAAGATGATGTCGATCACCGCGATCTGCAACACGACGCCGC
>JBFJZP010001023.1:0-1148 GCA_041622095.1 Burkholderiaceae bacterium
CACGCAGGCCAGCTTCGGCCGCACATGTCGGTCACCTTGAAGTGCGCCGGAACATATTCGAGTTGCTCCGACACATCCCGGCCGATCTCGCGCAGGCGGCCACCGCAAGCGGTGCAGCCGCATCGCTGGCCGGCGATGTCGTGGTGCGCGGTGGTGGCATCGGGCCGGTGCACCTGCACATCACGCGGCAGATGCGCGGGCAGGCTGCGGTCGATCTCCGGCGTGTTCGCAGGTGAAGACTTCTCGGCTACAGGCTTGATCTGCGCAGCCTCGACACCTTCGATCAAGGTGGCCTGCGCGGCCAGTTGCTCACTGGAGGTGCCGAACTCCGCGTGTACGCGGCGCAGCAGTTGCAACTTGAGCTTGTCGACCATCAGCTTGAGCAGCGCCACTTCGGAATCGCGTGCCTCGATGACGCGCAGCAAAGCGTCGATGGTGAGGGGCGATTGGGTGGGCGTCGACACAGAATTCATTGTGCAATTCCGGCCACGTCCTGCCATCAGGAGTGCCCCTGAGTCACGTGCCAAAGTGCTATGCGGCCAGCTCCGGCGAGTTGGTTCGCGCCGGCATGCGCCAGTCGATTCCCTCCAGCAGCATTGACAACTGTGCTGGCGTGAGCGACACGCTGCCCGAGGTCGCCTGCGGCCAGACGAAGCGCCCGCGCTCGAGCCGCTTGGCCAGCAGCATCAGGCCCTGACCATCGAACCACAGCACCTTGATGATGTCGCCACGTCGACCGCGGAAGACGAAGACGTGGCCGTTGAACGGGTTCTCGACCAACGCCGTCTGCACGAGTGCGGCCAGACCGTCGAAGCCCTTCCTCATGTCGGTGTGGCCGGCAACGATCCACACGCGTGTGTTCGCCGGCGCGCCGATCATCGGCGAGCAGCCAACGCATCAAGCACGATGCCGAGTTGCCGGGCGTCGATCTCTCCTCGCAATATCAGTCGCGCACTGTGCACTTCGACTTCGATGCAGCTGGATGGCTGTGTTGCAACCCTGGGCTCGCACGACGGCCGGACACGGCGATGCGCAAGTTTCGGAGAGGTGCCATCGATGACCACAGGAAGCAATGCTGGTGATGGCGCAGCGCCGAGTTCCCCGCGGTGCTTGGTGATCCACTTGCGCAACAGATTGGCATTCACGCC
>JBFJZP010001024.1:0-1147 GCA_041622095.1 Burkholderiaceae bacterium
CATTGCCGCTCGCGCCGCGACGAGGCTCAGGCCGTGCAAGCGCAGATCGAGGCCCTCGGCCGCCAGGCGCGCATCCTGCAGTTCGATGTAGCCGAACGCAGCGCCTGTCGCGAACAGCTGGAAGCCGACGTCGAAGCCCATGGCGCTTACTACGGCGTGGTGTGCAACGCCGGCCTGACCCGCGACGGCGCCTTTCCGGCGCTCAGCGAAGAAGACTGGGACCTGGTCATGCGCACCAACCTCGACGGTTTCTACAACGTCCTGCAGCCGCTGAGCATGCCGATGATCCGCCGGCGCAAGCCGGGACGCATCGTCTGCATCACCTCGGTGTCAGGGATGATCGGCAACCGTGGCCAGGTCAACTACAGCGCCTCCAAGGCCGGCGTGATAGGCGCCGCCAAGGCCCTGGCCATCGAGCTGGGCAAGCGCAGGATCACGGTCAACTGCGTGGCCCCCGGCTTGATCGACACCGAAATGCTCGACGAGCAGGTGCCGGTCGGGGAAATCCTCAAGATGATCCCGGCGCAGCGCATGGGCACCCCCGAGGAAGTGGCCGGCGCGGTGAATTTTCTGATGTCCGAGGAGGCGGCCTATATCACCCGTCAGGTCCTCGCGGTGAATGGCGGGTTATGTTGATGAGTGGCGTCAAACGCGTAGTAGTCACCGGCATGGCCGGCATCACCTCGCTGGGCAACGACTGGCCGAGCATCGAGTCGGCTTTTCGCAGCAATCGCAGCGGTATCCGCTACATGCACGAATGGGATCGCTTCGCCGAGCTGAATACCCGCCTGGGCGGGCCGATCGACGACTTCGCGGTGCCCAAGCACTGGACCCGCAAGCAGCTGCGCAGCATGGGCCGGGTGTCCAAGCTGGCGGTCTATGCCGCCGAACGCGCGCTGGAAGATGCCGGCCTGCTCGGCGCCGCGTCGATCCGCGATGGCCGCATGGGCGTGGCCTGTGGCTCGTCCACCGGCAGCACCGACGAGATCAAGGCATTCGGCAACATGCTGCTCAACTCGGTGGCCGACGGCCTCAACGCCAACTCCTATGTGCGCATGATGCCGCACACCACGGCGGCGAATATCAGCATCTTCTTCGGCCTCACCGGCCGCCTGATCCCCACCTCCAGCGCCTGTACCAGCGGCAG
>JBFJZP010001025.1:0-1144 GCA_041622095.1 Burkholderiaceae bacterium
TCGGTGTCCGGATCATCGTTGAACGCCTGCATCACGTCGATATGCTTGAGGCCGTTGATCGGGTCGCCGCCGATACCGACAGCGCTGGACTGGCCCAGGCCGATGTCGGTGAGTTGCGCCACTGCTTCATAGGTCAAGGTGCCGGAGCGGGAAACCACGCCAATGCGGCCCTTGCGGTGGATGTGACCGGGCATGATGCCGATCTTGATCTCTTCGGGCGTGATCAGCCCCGGGCAGTTCGGGCCCAGCAGCAAGGTGTCCTTGCCGCCGGCCGCCACGCGGGCCTTCATCTTGCTGCGCAGCGCGAGCATGTCGCGCACCGGGATACCCTCGGTGATGCAGATCGCCAGGTCGAGTTCGGCCTCGACCGCCTCCCAGATCGCGGCAGCTGCACCTGCCGGCGGAACATAGATCACCGATACGGTGGCGCCGGTCTGGGCGGCAGCATCCTTGACCGAGCCGAAGATCGGGATACCGAAGATCGACTCGCCGGCCTTCTTCGGATGGACGCCTGCGACGAAGCAGTTCTTGCCGTTCGCGTATTCCTGGCACTTCTCGGTATGGAACTGACCGGTCTTGCCGGTAATGCCCTGCGTGATGACCTTGGTGTCTTTGTTGATCAGAATGCTCACTTGAACTCCTTCACCACCGGGGCGCCGTCATGCCGGACCGTTTGCGGCCGGCTCTGGCACCCCTGTGTCTTGTTGGTTGACCTGAGGGCGGGTTACTGAACAGCCGCCACGACCTTCTGCGCCGCCTCGGCCATCGTGTCGGCACTGATGATCGGCAGGCCGGACTCGGCCAGCATCTTCTTGCCCAGCTCTTCGTTGGTGCCCTTCATCCGGACCACCAGTGGCACGCTGAGGTTGGTCGCACGGCAGGCGGTGATCACGCCGGTGGCGATGGTGTCGCACTTCATGATGCCGCCGAAGATGTTGACCAGGATCGCCTTGACCTTGTCGTTCTTGAGCATGATCTTGAAGGCCTCGGTCACCTTCTCCGGCGTGGCGCCGCCGCCGACGTCCAGGAAGTTGGCCGGCTCGGCGCCGAACAGCTTGATCGTGTCCATGGTGGCCATCGCCAGTCCGGCACCATTTACCAGGCAGCCGATGTTGCCATCGAGGCTGATGTAGGCCAGGTCGAA
>JBFJZP010001026.1:0-1144 GCA_041622095.1 Burkholderiaceae bacterium
ATCTGCTGCGCAACCTGCCGTGGGCCATGGGTTTCCTGGCCCGGGCACGCGCCGGCGTGTTCGAGCAGACGAGCACCGCACTGGACGAGCTGATCCGGCTCTCGACCCGCGAACATCTGCGCCTGCTCGCCGAAGCCGGCGCACAGCAGCACCTGCGCAGCAACGGCTGGGTGTACCTGTATCGCAGCGAGGCGGGCTTCGCCGCCAGCCGGCTGGCCCGCGACACCTACGACCGCTTCGGCATTGCGACCCAGCCCTTGCGGCAGGCCGAGCTGACCGACCTGGAGCCGCACCTCAAGCCGATCTTCCCGCGCGCGCTGTGGATCCAGGACACCTGCTCGGTCGACAGCCCGGGCCAGGTGGTCGAGGCCTACGCCCGCCTGTTCCATGCCCGGGGCGGACAGATCCGGCAGGCGCGCATCGTCAGTGCGCAGCAATCGCACACCGGCCACGGATGGCAATTGGTGCAGGACAACGGCGCCAAACATGTCGCAGCACAAGTGGTGGTCGCGCTCGGGCCGTGGAGCAAGGACTTCCTGCAGACTGCGTTCGGCCTGTCGGTACCGATGGCCTATGAGCGCGGCTACCACATGCACTATGACGCCAGTGGCGACGCCCGGCTGAGCCGCCCGGTCTACGACACCGCCGGCGCCTATGTGATGACGCCGACGGCACACGGCCTGCGCCTGACAACCGGCGTGCAGCTTTGCGCGCGCGACGCTGCGCCCGACCTGACGCAACTGCAGCTGGCCGAGCAGGCCGCGCGCGACGCTTTTCCGATCGGTCGCCAGCGCGACCCGCAGGCCTGGTTCGGCAGCCGTCCGACCCTGCCCGACAGCCGTCCGGTCATCGGCGCATGCCCGCGCCATGCCGGTATCTGGCTCGCCTTCGGTCACCAGCACATCGGTTTTGCCACCGGCCCGGGAACCGCCAGCTTGCTGGGCGCATTGATGACCGGCGAGACCGCGGCGATCGATCCGACGCCGTTTCGGCCGGCGCGTTTCCTGCGTTGAACCGACTCGAGGAGCACCCCAAGAGCCCCGCCGACGAAAGGTCTACAGGATCAGCGCCAGGCTGGCGTCCAGATGTTCGGACGGCAGGCGCTTGAAGCCGGAGCGGGCAAACCGGTGCAGCCGACCGACCA
>JBFJZP010001027.1:0-1142 GCA_041622095.1 Burkholderiaceae bacterium
CCTTCTGGATCTCGGCCAGGGCGTCGTCCATCACCCACTGCAGGTAGGGGATGTCCTCCGCGCTGGCGCCTTCGTCGTGGAAGTACTTCAGGGTGGCCGAGGCCATGTACAGCTGCGACAGCACATCGCCCAGACGGGCCGAGAGGCGCTCCTTGCGCTTCAGCTCACCGCCTAGCACGCCCATGGTCACGTCGGAGACGAAGGCCAGGGCCGAAGACATGCGCTCCAGCTGCTGGTAGTACGGCGCGGCCGGCCCGGAGACCGGCTTCGCCGCCAGGCGGCCACCGGTGAGACCCAGGGTCAGGGCACGCACGCCACGGTTGAGCGAGTAGCCGACATGGCCCCACAGCAGGCGATCGAACTCGACCAGATCGTCGCGACGCGCCGCTTCCATCTCCGGGAAGACGAAGGGATGGCAGCGGATCGCGCCCTGGCCGAAGATCATCAGGCTGCGGGTCAGGATGTTGGCGCCCTCCACCGTGATCGCGATGGGCACCGCCTGGTAGGCGGCCTGCAGATAGTTGCGCGGGCCGGCCATGACCCCGCGGCCAGCGTGCACATCCATGGCATCGGTGAGCAGCACCCGCATCATGTTGGTCATGTGGAACTTGGCGATGGCGGTCACCACCGAGGGCGAGCAATGGTCCACCGCCGAGGCGGTCAGCGCCCGGGTGGCCTCCAGCTTGTAGGTGTAGCCGCCGATCCGCGCGGTGGCTTCCTGCACCCCTTCGAACTCGCCGATGGGCAGCTTGAACTGGCGCCGGATGCGGGCATAGGCGCCGGTGCTGCGATAGGCCGACTTGGACGCGGCACTGGCCAGGGCCGGCAGGGAAATGCCGCGCCCCGCGGACAGGCATTCGACCAGCATGCGCCAGCCCTTGCCCGCGTTGTCGGCGCCGCCGATGATGAAGTCCAGCGGCACGAACACGTCCCGGCCATTGATCGGTCCGTTCATGAACGGGGTGTTGCAGGGATTGTGGCGGCGGCCGATTTCGACCCCGGGGTAATCCGAGGGCAGCAGCAGGCAGGTGATGCCGTAGTCGCTGCGGCTGGCATCGCCGAGCAGACCCTCGGGGTCATGCAGCTTGATGGCCAGGCCGATCAGGTCGGAGACCGGCGCCAGGGTGATGTAGCGCTTGGCG
>JBFJZP010001028.1:0-1137 GCA_041622095.1 Burkholderiaceae bacterium
CCATGGTGGCTCCGTTTCGTTTGTAGATAAAAATATTGTAGCTACAATAAAAAAATGGAATCGCAGGACCAGACTGTTGCGCCGGCAGCCAGCCCGAAGGGTTGTACCAACCTGCGCCTGCATCGCCTGATGCGCCGGCTCGACCAGCTGTATGACGCGGAACTGGCCCGGGCCGGCCTCAAGACGACGCAGTATTCGCTGTTGTCGCACGTGGTGCGCATGGCGCCGGTGCGCCCCGGTGTGCTGGCGCAGGCGATGGATTTGCAGCCCTCGACGCTGACGCGCAACCTGCAGCCACTGGTGTCCGCCGGATGGGTGGTGCTCGGGCCTGGCAGCGACGCGCGCTCCCGGGTGGTCACCGCCACCGCAGCCGGTATCGAGAAACAGGCGCAGGCACGGCGCTGCTGGAAAACCGCCCAGCAGGCGGTCAATGCCATGCTCGGCGAGGCGCAGGTGGCCGGCCTGCATGCCGCGCTCGACCGGTCTCTGCACCAAATCGATGCTGCCGTCGCCGGCGACGCCGCAAAGCCGGTCGGTGGCTGATACCGCGTCGGCCAGGCGGCAGCGCCGCTTCGCCATCTGGCTGGTACTGCTGGCCGCGGCCGGCACCTTCGGCATGACCATGGGCATGCGCCAGACCATGGGCTTGTTCCTCGGGCCATTGAATACCGCCACCGGCCTGGGCCTGGCCAATATCTCGCTGGCGTTCGCGTTCGGGCAGTTGTTCTGGGGTGTCACGCAGCCATTGGCCGGCATCGTGGCCGACCGGGTCGGGGCTGGCCGCGTGATGTTCGCCGGCGTCGCCCTGGTGGCGCTGGGCACCTTCATCACGCCGTGGATGAGCAGCACCGCCGGTCTGGTGCTGGCGATCGGCGTGCTGGCTGCCGGCGGCGCAGGCATGGCCGGCCCGGCGGTGTTGATGGCCGCCACCAACCGGCTGGTGCCGGATGCCAGTCGCGGCATCGCCACCGGCATCGTCAATGCCGGCGGCTCGATGGGGCAGTTCCTGATGGCGCCACTGGCCGGCGCCTTGCTGGTCGGGATCGGGTGGGCCAACGCGATGCAGGCACTCGCCTTGTGTGTGTTGCTGGCTTTGCCGGCCGCGTTCGTATTGCGCGGACATGCCACACAGCCACA
>JBFJZP010001029.1:0-1135 GCA_041622095.1 Burkholderiaceae bacterium
CCATGGTGTACGTGCGTCCGGCTCCTATGTCGCGGTATTCGGCGGTGTCATCCTCAGCGCGCTGATGGGCGCCAGTGTCGCCTCGACGGCGGTGCTGGACTCGACGCTGTCGGCTGAATTGCGCAAGCGTCACTACCCCAAGGCGCTGGCCATCGGGCCCATCATCGGCGCCGGCACGCTGGCCAACCTGATCCCGCCGAGCATCGGCGCGATCCTGGTCGGGAGCCTGGCCGGGATTTCGATCTCCGACCTGCTGCTGGCGGGCATCGGACCGGCCATCGTGCTGAGCCTGCTGCTGCTGCTGTACATCTACTGGCTGTCGCGCCGTTACCCCGGCCTGGATGCCAGGGCGGGGCCCCGCGTGCCGGCGCGCGAACGCATGCGGGCGCTGCTCACGCTCACCCCGGTGCTGTTGCCGATCTTCAGCGTCACCGGCGTGATCTATCTCGATGTTGCGACTCCCACCGAAGCCTCGGCCACCGGCGCGCTGGCGACCTTCGTCGTGGCCTTTCTGTACCGGCGCATGGCGTGGCGCACGGTGTTGGCGATTGCGACCGACGCCCTGGAGTTCTCGGCCATGGTGCTGTTCATCGTCGTCAGCTCCAAGGCCTACAGCCAGATCCTGGCCATCACCGGAATCTCCAGCGGCTTCGCCGAACTGCTCAGCGACGTGGCACCCAGCGCGATCGTGGTGGAGCTGATCGTGCTGGGCATCGCCATGCTGCTGGGCTGCTTCATGAACCAGAATTCGGTGATCTTCGTCTGCGTTCCGCTGGTGGCCGGAGTCATCGCCCGCATGGGCATCGATCCGGTGTGGTTCGGCGTGATGTTCATCATCGTCGTGGGCACCGGCGGCATCTCGCCGCCATTCGGGCTCAACTTGTTCGCGCTCAAGGGCGTGACGCCGCCCGACATCACGATTAAGGACATCTACCAGGCCTGCCTGCCGTTCTGCGCGCTGGAGCTGTTGACCGTGTCGGTGGTACTGTTGTTCCCGCGCCTCGCCCGGTTGCTCGTCAACTGAAAGTCGCGGCCTTCTGCGCCGGCAGGCCCCGCACCAGGTCGGCCGCCTTCTCCGCAATCATGATCACCGCCGCCTGGATGTTGCCCCCCACCTGGTCCGGCATCACCGAGG
>JBFJZP010001030.1:0-1134 GCA_041622095.1 Burkholderiaceae bacterium
CGGTCATCGCACCATCGGTTATCTCACGCCGGGCCAGGTGTTCGGCCTGGACGAGATTGTTTACGGCTGGTTGGGCAATTCGCCGCAGCCCCTCAAGAACTCGCTGCGGGCCATCGGCATTGCCACGGTGATCACCATCCCCACGCAGCTGATCGAAAGGTTGCTGCTGGAGGGCGCGGGCCGGCGGCGGTTGCTGCGGCGGCAAACGCGCGGTTACGTGGACGCCCTGGCCAACCGGCCCTCGGTCGACTCCACGCGCATCGACCCGGACTTTGTCGAGTTCCTGGTGCAGAATCGCTTCGTCAACGGGACGGCGACCATGCTCATCGACTTGGATCGCTGCACGCGCTGCGACGACTGCGTGCGGGCCTGCGCGTCGGCCCACGACAACAACCCGCGTTTTCTCCGCAGTGGACCCGTGCAAAACAACATCATGGTGGCCCAGGCCTGCATGCATTGCGAAGACCCGGTGTGCATGATCGAATGCCCCACCGGCGCGATTCACCGCGACGTCGAAAAGGGCAGCGTGGTGATCAACGATCAGACCTGCATCGGTTGCAGTGCGTGCGCCAACAACTGTCCCTACAACGCCATCCGCATGGTGGAAGTGCGTCATCGCGACGGAGATTTCATTCGGGATGTCGAAAAGCACGCGCCGATTGTCAAGGCGACCAAGTGCGACTTGTGTGTCGACCAGTGGGGAGGTCCCGCCTGCCAGCGCGCCTGCCCGCACGACGCGCTGGTCCGCATCGACATGCGCGACGTGCCCGGCCTGGCGGACTGGTACACGCGATAGTTGGTGAGGCAGTGGGACCCGCATGAAAACACTCGCCGCCCGCCGGACCCGACAAATCATCGTCTGCGTGCTGCTGGCGGCCGTGGCCGTCGCCGTGGCCGCGCTCGGCACGACCGCCTTGCGGGACATGGCGCGACTCTCGGGCTGGACGCTGCTGGGCCTGGTCGTTTTCCTGGCGGCCTACAATCTGCGCAAGAAGCTGCCCTTCTTGCCGCTGGGTTCCTCAGCCGCCTGGCTGCAAGCGCACATCTACCTGGGATTGCTCAGCGCCGTGCTGTTCGGCATTCACGTCGGCTGGCGGATCCCCAACGGCGTGTTCGAAGGCCTGCTGGGCGGGC
>JBFJZP010001031.1:0-1131 GCA_041622095.1 Burkholderiaceae bacterium
CACTTTCCTGTCCGACCGGGTGGTGGTGCTGACCGCCCGGCCCGGTCGCGTCAAGGAGGTGGTGGATATTGTCCTGGAGCGGCCGCGCAGACTCAAGCTCAAGCGCAACCCGCACTTCCATGCGCTCGAAGACCATGTCTGGAACCTGATCCAGGAGGAGTCGGCAGGCTGCGTCCCCACCTCGGCCGCGCAGGCGATGGTTTGAACGGCTCGACCGCCAGGTCCGGTCCACCATGATTGGCGACCTCATTGCCCTCATGGCTGCCGCCTGCTGGGCAGCGGCCAACGTCACGATCGCGCGCGGCGCAGGTGCCAAGGGCGACGAAAATGGCGCCTTCCTGTCGATCTTGTTGACACTTGTGCTGGCCTTGCTGGTATGGGGGGGCACCAGCCTGGCGCAGCATGGCTGGCCGACAATGGCGCCATCCGGCCTTTGGTGGTTCGCCCTTGGAGGGGCGTTGACGATGTTCATCGGGCGGGTCTTCTTATATTCGAGTATCCAGTGGCTGGGGGCGATGCGCGGGTCATCCGTCAAGCGCCTGGCGCCGCTGTTTTCGGTCCTGCTGGGGGTGCTGTTGCTGCACGAACCGCTGACCTGGTCACTGGTCGCGGGAATGGCGCTGATCTTCTCCGGCTTCGGCGTGCTGGTGCAGGAGTCGCTGTCGGGCAAGTCGCCCAACACAGGCCGGCCGGCCGCCAAGCGCGCCTCCGGCTGGCGGGAATGGGTTAACCCGGGGCTCGTCTTTGGGGCGGTATCAGCGCTGGCTTACGCGCTCGGCAACATTGCGCGCAAGTACGGTTTGTTGCAGATTCCCGATCCTGCTTTCGGCGTCGCGCTGGGTTCCTTGGTCGGAGCGGCCTTGTTTCTGCTTGCCGCACGTTTCATGGCCAGCTACCGCAATGCGGTGCGCAGCACGTTCGCGCGCTTCAATCCGTGGTTGCTGGCGGCCGGTGTGCTGGGGTCGGCCGGGCAATTGCTGTTCTTCGTAGCGATCGACTTCGGCACGGTGTCGCGTGCGGCGCTGATTGTTTCGACCGAGGTGTTCTGGACCATCGGCCTGACCATGCTGGTCGTGCGCACCGAGGAGAAACTGTCGCGGGCTGCAATCATCGCCGCGTTGCTGGGCGTGC
>JBFJZP010001032.1:0-1130 GCA_041622095.1 Burkholderiaceae bacterium
AGGTCGTGGCGCCCGGCGGCATCCGGCACTACGAAGTTGTCGCGGTCCACTATATCTGAGGGCCTGCGCGCCTGGCCGCTGTGGGCCTCGGCCTTGTGGTGGGGCAGCCTGACGACGCTGGCTTTCGGTGTCGTCCCGCTGCTGTTCTTGCACCTGCCCGACAAGGCAACAGCCGGCAATATGGCGGCGCGTCTGTTCAGCGTCCAGGTGATGGTCTCGACCGTGCTGGGGCTGGCGCTGTTGCTGGCGTCGACGTCGCGCGTGCGAACCGCATGGTCGGCCCGTGCGCACGAGGCCAGGGCTTTCGTGCTGGCCGGCGTGTTGCTGGCCTTGCTGGTCGAGTTTGCGGTGGCGCCACGGATCGTCGCGCGTACCAACCTGCCTTTATGGCATTCGGTCGGTAGCGCGATGTGGCTGGTGCAGTGGATGTGTGCGGCCGCCAGTTTCTGGTGTTTCGTGCGGCCGCGGACGCCGGATCAGGTCTGACTGCGTTTCTTGACGCTGATCTGCTTGGTCTTCTTGGCCCGCTTGACCTGACCGCCGGGGGTCAGGCGCTGGTTGCCGAGTACCCGCAAGGTCTTGATCTCCGGGCGCTGACCACCACGTTTGCTGTACTTGACGACCTTGACTTCACGCGGGCCGGCGCCGCGGTCCTCGTCGATCGCCTTCTCGCGCTCGGCGACCGGGCGCCACAGCACCAGCAATTTGCCGATGTGCTGGATCGGTGCGGCGTCGAGTTCGTCGGCCATGGTCAGGAACAGCGCTTCGCGAGCGCTGCGATCGTCGGAAAAGACGCGGACCTTGATCAGGCCGTGGGCATCGAGGGCGGCTTCGGTCTCCTTCTTGACGGCAGGGGTCCAACCGTCGCTGCCGATCATCACGACCGGGTCCAGATGGTGGGCATGGGCGCGATGTTCCTTGCGCTGCGCGGGCGTGAGCTGAATATGGGGCATGGCGCTATTATCGGCCGAACCACAGGGACTGCGGGACTGCCCCCGGCGCGCATGCGCCCGTGATCGAGGAAAGAATGGAAGCAGTCATGAATACGACGACCAAGACCAAAGCGAAGAAGAAGCTCAACAAGGCCTGGTTGCACGACCATATCAACGATCCCTACGTCAAGATGGCGC
>JBFJZP010001033.1:0-1129 GCA_041622095.1 Burkholderiaceae bacterium
AGTAATAAAAAGCGGCTCCGGCCCTATCAAGAGAGATCGCCATGTCCATCGATCCGTCTTTCCATCCAACGTCTCTGCTGCGCGAGCTGTTCGCCAGCGCCATCGACGCCGCCCATCCACGCCAGGTTCTGGCCGACTACCTGCCGGAAGATCGCAGTGGCCGCGTTATCGTCATCGGTGCCGGCAAGGCCGCCGCCGCCATGGCCGAAGTGATCGAGCAGGAATGGCAAGGCGAAGTCTCCGGGCTGGTGGTGACCCGTTACGAGCACGGTGCCAATTGCCAAAAGATCGAGGTGGTGGAGGCCGCCCACCCGGTGCCGGATGACGCCGGCGAGCGCGTGGCGCGCCGCGTGCTGGAACTGGTGAGCAACCTGAGCGAAGAAGATAAGGTGATCTTTCTGCTGTCTGGCGGCGGCTCTTCCCTGCTCGCTCTGCCCGCCGAAGGCATCAGCCTGAAAGACAAACAAACGGTCAACAAGGCCCTGCTTAAATCCGGTGCGACCATCGGCGAGATGAACTGCGTGCGCAAGCACCTCTCGGCCATCAAAGGCGGCCGCCTGGCCAAGGCCAGCTGGCCGGCCAGCGTCTACACCTACGCGATTTCCGATGTACCGGGCGATGAAGCCACGGTGATCGCCTCCGGCCCGACCGTGGCCGACCCGACCACCTCGGCCGAAGCCCTGGCGATTCTCGCGCGCTATAGCATCGAGATTCCGGCCAATATACGCGCCTGGTTGCAGAACCCGGCCTCGGAAACCGTCAAACCGGGCGATCCCTGCCTGGCCCGCAGCCACTTCCAGCTGATCGCCCGCCCCCAGCAATCCCTCGACGCCGCCGCCGCCAAGGTGCGCGAAGCCGGTCTCGGCGTGCTGATCCTTGGCGACCTGGAGGGTGAGTCCCGCGAGGTGGCCAAGGTGCATGCCGGCATCACCAGGCAGGTGCTGCTGCATGGCCAGCCGATCAAGCCGCCCTGCGTGATCCTCTCCGGCGGCGAAACCACGGTAACCGTGCGCGGCAATGGCCGGGGCGGGCGCAACGCCGAATTCCTCCTCAGCCTCACCGACAGCCTCAAGGGTCTGCCCGGGGTCTACGCCCTGGCCGGCGACACCGACGGCATCGACGGCTCGGA
>JBFJZP010001034.1:0-1128 GCA_041622095.1 Burkholderiaceae bacterium
ATGGGTTAAGCGCGGCCGACAGCGTATTGCAAAAGACTCCGTTCAGTTTCGACGTGTCGGTGTGGGAGTTTTTCTGGCCGCTGATGACCGGCTCGCGGCTGGTGATTGCCGCCCCTGGCGATCACCGCGATCCAGCCAGATTGATCCAGGTGATCAACGCCGAACAGGTCACCACGCTGCACTTTGTGCCGTCGATGTTGCAGGCGTTCTTGCAGGATGCGGCGGTGTCCAGTTGCCGGAGCCTGCAACGCATCGTGTGCAGCGGTGAGGCGTTGCCGGTGGATGCGCAGCAGCAGGTGTTCGCCAAGCTGCCGCACGCCGGGCTGTACAACCTGTATGGCCCGACCGAGGCCGCCATCGACGTGACCCACTGGACCTGCGTCGACGAAGGCCGCGACACGGTGCCGATTGGCCGTCCGATTGCCAATCTGGGCTGCTACCTGCTTGACGACAATTTCGAACCGGTGCCGGTCGGCGTGCTGGGCGAGCTGTACCTGGGCGGCGCGGGCCTGGCCCGTGGTTATCACCGCCGTCCTGCATTGACCGCCGAACGCTTTATCGCCCACCCGTTCGTCCACGGCGAGCGCCTATACCGCACCGGCGACCTGGCGCGCTACCGCGAAGACGGAGTGATCGAATACGCCGGGCGTATCGACCATCAGGTCAAGCTGCGCGGCCTGCGTATCGAGCTGGGCGAGATCGAAGCGCGGTTGCTGGAGCACGAGCAGGTCCGCGAAGCGGCGGTGCTGGCGGTGGACGGCAAGTACTTGGTGGGTTACCTGGTGCTGCACCATGCCGGAGACGACTGGCGCGAGGTGCTCGGTGCGCACCTGGCCGAACACCTGCCGGATTACATGGTGCCGGCACAGTGGGTGTTGCTGGAGCAAATGCCGTTGAGTCCCAACGGCAAGTTGGATCGCAAGGCGCTGCCCAAGGCCGATGCCAGCCTGATGGCCCGCGAGTACGTTGCGCCCCAGAGCGAACTCGAACAACAGGTCGCCGCGATCTGGGCCGAGGTCTTGCACGTTCAGCGTGTCGGCCTGCACGACAACTTCTTCGAGCTGGGCGGGCATTCGTTGCTGGCGACGCAGGTCGTGAGCCGCATGCGCGACATGCTGGGCGTGGAGC
>JBFJZP010001035.1:0-1127 GCA_041622095.1 Burkholderiaceae bacterium
CCATGCCGATGTCATCTTTGCGCTCGAGCAGACCGATCTGCGCCTGCGTCGCCGGGGCCTGGACCGCGATCCGGGCTGGGTGCCGTGGCTCGGACGCATCGTGAACTTCCACTTCCTGGCGCAGGAGATGCTGCCGCGGCATCCCGAGGCGCCCGAGCGACATGGATAAGCTGGCCAGCTTTTCCCTGCGCACGCGACTGCGCATCGCGCTGGCGGAGATGCTGCCGGACGCGCAACGCGCGCATCCGGATGCACAGGTGTTGTTCGACATGGCAGCGAGCCCGGCGGCGGAAGAACGCGCCCTGCTGCCGCTGGTGGACGGGCTGCAGCTGGGCGCGGCGGAACATGCGAGCCTGTCGCTGGCCTTGTCGGTCGAGTTCGACGCGCACATGTCCGCCGCACTCTCGCTGGTGCAGGGCAATGCCACGCACACCGGCCCGAGCCGCCCCACACTGGGACTGCTGGCCATGCTCGCCACGCAACTGGACCCCGCCGGCCACGCCAGCGCGACCTGCGCCATGGGCGAATTGCTGCGCGGCCCGGCCTTCGCCAGCGGCCTGATGCAACTCGGCGACGCCCGACAACTCGCCCATGCACGCACCGTATCGGTGGCCCCGGCGCTGGTCGCATGGCTCGCAAGTGCCGGCGCCACTCGCATATCGTCGGATATGGCACTGGGCCGTCTCGGCTTGTGTGCGCTGGTGCAACCGGACTGGCCACTGCCCCTGGCCTGGCGCGATCGCGCCGACACCATCGCCAGCATGGCAGGCATCCTCCGGTCCCCCTGCGCGATCGTCCTGCGTGGCGCGGACCCGGCGGAGTTGCGCGGCCTGGCCGCCTATCTGGCGCGGCGGGCCGGATGCACCGCGCTGGAAATCCAGAGCACCCAGGACGCGGCCGCGCTGGGCGCCGACGAGTTGGTGACGCATGCGCGGAACGAGGGCCTGGCGCCGGCCCTGATGTTGTGTCACGCCTTGCCGGTATGGTGCGCGGCCACGTCCCCGGGCCAGCCCATCCGGCTGCCGGCGCTGCCGTTCTGGCAGGCACCCTTGATCGTGCTGGCCGGACCGGACGACGCCTTCTGGTCCGGCCAGGCGGTGCATGAACTCGAGCTGACTGCACCCGAC
>JBFJZP010001036.1:0-1126 GCA_041622095.1 Burkholderiaceae bacterium
ATCGGGCTGCGGTCCAGTCCGTTGCGGATGATCTCGTGGGTGCGTTCATTGGTATGGGTGATCCAGCATGACATCTGGGCCGGGTGATCCTGCTCCAGACCCATGAAGCCGAACACCGGAACCCGGCCTGCGGTCCCACCCGGCATGCCGTCGCCGGGTTGCTCCAGGCACTTGCTGAAATCGATGCTGCGCCCATCCAACCTCGGCGGTGTGCCGGTCTTGAGCCGGCCCTGCGGCAGCTTCAATTCCTTGAGCCGCGCCGACAGGCTCATCGCCGGCGGGTCGCCGGCACGGCCGGCCGCATAGTTGTTCAAGCCCACATGGATCTTGCCGTCCAGAAAGGTGCCGGCGGTCAACACCACGGTGCGGCTGCGAAAGCGGATGCCGACCTGCGTCACCGCCCCGACCACCCGGTCACCCTCGACCATCAGGTCGTCGACCGCCTGCTGGAACAACCACAGGTTCGGCTGGTTCTCCAGCCGACGCCGGATCGCCGCCTTGTACAGGATGCGGTCAGCCTGGGCCCGGGTGGCCCGCACTGCCGGCCCCTTGCTCGAATTCAGGATCCGGAACTGGATTCCGCCTTCGTCTGTCGCCGCCGCCATCGCGCCGCCGAGCGCGTCGACTTCCTTGACCAGGTGGCCCTTGCCGATACCGCCGATCGACGGGTTGCAACTCATCTGACCGAGGGTCTCGATGTTGTGCGTGAGCAGCAGGGTCTTGCAGCCCATACGCGCCGCAGCCAACGCGGCCTCGGTGCCGGCATGGCCACCACCGACCACGATCACGTCGAATTCTTGGGGATACATCATGGCGACACCATCACTTCATCTAGCAGGGGATTGACCTCATCGTCGAGGCACTCGGACGGCAGGCCCAGCAATCGGGCCAGCTGGGCGACACGCCGATCGGCGGTCACGAACATGTCGACATGGGCAACCAGGGCGCTACCCAGGTGCAGCGCGTCGGTCACCCGCAGCGGCTCGCGCTCCATCGCGGCAAAGGCGAAACGCTCCACATGATCGTCCATCGGCACCCGCACCATGTCGGCCACATCGCGCTGTACCGCGGCCCAGGCGCGATCGAACTCCGCCTGCGCCAGGCAAGCGTCGCGGCGCAGCCGCAA
>JBFJZP010001037.1:0-1124 GCA_041622095.1 Burkholderiaceae bacterium
CTTCAACGCCTCCTTGCCGACGCTGTTCGAAGGCGCGCGGCAGGAACGCGAAGCCATCCGGCAGATCCGGGCCGATGCGTCGGACGAGACCGACCCGGCCATGCAGATGAAACTGCGCCAGCAGTTCCTGACCGACATGGGACCACGTCACTTCAACCTTGCGATGTTGCAGCAGTCCGCCGCCTGGCGCTTGAGCAGCGCCAGCCAGCCGCAGCGCGAACCGCCGCTGCTGGCCCGCCTGACCGAGTTCTGGTTCAACCATTTCAATGTCTATGCACGCAAGGGCCCGGTGCGGCCCTTTGTCGGCCATTACGCGGTGAATGTCGCCCGGGCCCATGCGCTGGGCAGGTTCGAGGACCTGCTGCTGGCCAGCGCACGCCATCCGGCGATGTTGTTCTACCTCGACCAGTTCCAGAGCGTGGCCGATGGCACGCGCGGGCGCGACGGCCAGGCCCGGGGCCTGAACGAAAACTACGCGCGCGAACTGATGGAGTTGCACACACTGGGCGCCGCTGGCGGCTACACGCAAAACGACGTGCGCGAACTGGCGCGCATCCTGACCGGCTGGACGGTCGCGCCGCGCGATGCCGACGGCTTCCAGTTCGTCACGCGGCTGCACGATGGCGGCAAGAAGCGACTGCTGGGCCAGGATTTCCCGCGTGGCCCGTTTGGCGCCGGCGAGCGCGAAGGCGAGGACGCCATCCGCATGCTGGCGCGACACCCGTCCACCGCCCGGCGCGTCTGCACCCGGCTGGCGCAGTATTTCGTCTGCGACCAACCCCCGGCGGCGCTGGTGCAACAGCTGGCGAAAACCTTCCTGGCCAGCCAGGGCGACCTGCGCATCGTGCTGCGCGACCTGCTGCAATCACCCGACTTCTGGGCCGCCGAGAACCCGTTGTTCAAGACCCCACTGGACTTCGCCGTCTCCAGCCTGGCCGCGGTGCAGGACGACATCGGCGACAGCGCCGCGGCCATTCCGGAGCGCCAGCGCATCGGACTGACACTGGCCTTCCTGAACGAGGCCGGGCAGCCGATGCACAGCTGGCAGACGCCCGACGGTTACCGCTTCGATGCGGCCACCTGGATGGTGCCGGAGGCCCTGACCCGGCGCGCCGATTTTGCGC
>JBFJZP010001038.1:0-1122 GCA_041622095.1 Burkholderiaceae bacterium
GCCACCGGCACGGGCCGGCGTATCGGCGGCAGGTGTTGCGCCGGCTTCTACCGGTACAGCGGCGCCTGCTGGCGTGGTGGCAGGACCTGCGGCTGCTCCGGCAGGCGGGTCGGGTGGCGGCCCGGTGCAGGATTTCCGCAACCGGCTGGTGACCGACCTGCGGCTGAGCGTGGAGCAGGCGGCGCAGGTCGACGCATTGATCGCCGCGGCCCGGCCGCGCTTCATGGCGTTGCGCGACCTGGCCCAGGAGGAGCGACCCAAGGCGCGCGACCGCATCATGGCCGACCTGCGTGCCGGTATCGGCGAACTGATGACGGCCGAACAAAAGCCGCGTTATGCCACCTTGCTGGCCGAATCTGCCGGCCGGACCAGCAGCCGTGGCAGGATCTACATTCTGGGCGCCGACGGCAAGCCGCGGGCCTTCAATGTCCGGCTGGGTATTTCCGACGGCAGCAGTACCGAACTGCTGATCAGCGAGGGCACGCCGGCAGCTGCCGAATTGCGCGAAGGCGCCAGCGTGATCATCGGCGTGCAGGCGCCGGCCGGCGGCGGCAGCAAGCCGGCGGCCGGCCCGCGCATGCCGTTCTAGAACCGTCCATGTCAGAGCCGACCGTCCTGATCGCGGCGCGCGATGTCGCCAAGGTCTACACCATGGGAGACCAGACCGTCCATGCCTTGCGCGGCGTGTCGCTCGACATCGTCGAAGGCGACTTCGTGGCCATCATGGGCGCGTCCGGTTCGGGCAAGTCGACGCTGATGAACATCCTGGGCTGCCTGGATTTGCCCAGCACCGGGTCTTATCGGCTGGCGGGCGAGGCGGTCGACGCCATGTCGTCCGACCAGCTCGCATCGATCCGCAACCGGCGTATCGGATTCGTGTTCCAGCAGTTCAACCTGCTGCCCCGCACCAGTGCGCTGGAGAATGTCGAGCTGCCGATGGTTTATGCCGGTGTCAGTGGCGCCTTGCGTCGCCAGCGTGCCACCGCGGCGCTGGCGCAGGTCGGACTGGCCGAGCGCCATGCGCATCCACCGGCCGAACTCTCCGGCGGCCAGCAGCAGCGCGTGGCCATCGCGCGGGCACTGGTGAACCAGCCGCAGCTGATCCTGGCGGACGAGCCGACC
>JBFJZP010001039.1:0-1122 GCA_041622095.1 Burkholderiaceae bacterium
CGCGGCCGTGCCGCCAGCCGTGCTGATTCCCTCGCTGAGCCAGTTGCCGACCGTGTCCCAGGCGACAAGTCCGCTGGCCTACCGGCGCGACGCCGCGATGCACCTGTATGCGCACAATGCCGACCGCATCTACAAAGGCATGCTCAAACCCCATTTGTATGCGATCGGTGTGCTCGAGGTCGACATCGACCGACAGGGCCAGGTCGTCGGCGTGAACTGGCGCCGCGCGCCGAAACACGCGCCCGAAGTCATGACCGAGATCCTGCGCACGGTGCGCGCGGCGGCGCCGTATCCGGTACCGGCCCGGATGGGACGGGTCACGTACAGCGATGTCTGGTTGTGGGACAAGAGTGGCCACTTCCAGCTCGACACCTTGACCGAAGGCCAGATGTAGCATCGGGCGTCGCGGCAGATCGACGGCTTCGCGGCTCAGGAGCCGCGGTAGGTCGAATAACTCCAGGGGCTGACCAGCAGCGGCACATGGTAGTGCGCGGCAGGGTCGGCAATGCCGAAATCCAGGCTCACCTGATCCAGGAATGGCGGATCCGGCAAGGCCACCCCTCGGGCACGGAAATACGCCGCCACCTCGAACACCAGCCGGTAGGTGCCGACCTTCAGGCTCTTCGCGTCGTACAACAAACCGTCCGGATTGCGCCCGTCGTCGTTCAGCGTGATCTGCCGCACCAGCGATGCCACACCGCCGGCCGTCGTGTACATGGCCACGCGCATGCCCGCCGCCGGCACGCCGCTCATGGTGTCCAGGACATGTGTGCTCAATCCCATCGAATCCCTCCCGAAGTTGCCGGATGGCGGCCTGCGAATATCGGCTGACGCCTGATTCCGGCGCCGATCAAAAACAAAAGTGTATACACTTTGTCGCATCAACGCTATCATGCGGCGATGCAATCCTCGTCCACCGCGGTGATCGTGCAAGCGCTGACCAAGGCGATTGTCGAGCATCGCCTGTTGCCCGGCAGCAAGCTGGCCGAGCAAAAGCTGGCCGATCATTTCGGAGTCTCGCGCACGCTGGTGCGCCAGGCGCTGCTGCAGTTGTCGCAGCACCGGCTGGTGACGCTGGAGCCGGCACGTGGCGCCTTCGTCGCGGCCCCGTCGGCCGACGAG
>JBFJZP010001040.1:0-1121 GCA_041622095.1 Burkholderiaceae bacterium
CGCTGCTCCAGTCCGCGTTCCACGGGCCGGTAGAAGCCGGGGTCGGCCATGCCATCGGGCAGATAGCGTTCGCCCGCGGCGAAGCCGTCCGCTTCGTCATGGGCATAGCGGTAGCCCTTGCCGTAGTCCAGTTCCTTCATGAGCTTGGTCGGTGCGTTGCGCAGGTGCATGGGCACCGGGCGGGTGCCGTCCTTCTTGACGAAGGCCTTCGCTTCGTTGAACGCCTTGTAGACCGCGTTGGACTTGGGCGCCACCGCCAGGTAGACCACGCACTCGGCCAGCGCCAGTTCGCCTTCGGGGCTGCCAAGGCGTTCGTAGACTTCGGCGGCGTCCAGCGCCAGGCGCAGCGCGCGCGGGTCGGCCAGGCCGATGTCTTCACTGGCCATGCGGATCAGGCGGCGCGCCATGTAGCGCGGATCGGCGCCACCATCGAGCATGCGCACGAACCAGTACAGCGCGGCATCCGGGTCGGAGCCGCGCACGCTCTTGTGCAGGGCGCTGATGGTGTCGTAGAACTGTTCGCCGCCCTTGTCGTAGCGGCGCATGCGCTCGCCCAGCACCTTGAGCAGCCAGGCATCGGTGACTTCGGGCAGTTGCTCACGATCGGCGGCCACAGCCAGGGTTTCCAGCGTGTTGAGCAGGCGCCGCGCGTCGCCATCGGCGTAGGCGATCAGACGGTCGACGGCGGCGCCCTCGATCGCGGGCACCGCGTCGATGGCCTGCGCCTTGGTCACGATCTGGCGCAGATCGTCCTCCGACAGCGGTTGCAGCACATACACCGCGGCGCGCGAGAGCAGGGCCGAGTTGACCTCGAACGAGGGGTTTTCGGTGGTGGCGCCGATGAAGGTGAACAGACCGCTTTCGACATGCGGCAGGAAGGCGTCCTGCTGGCTCTTGTTGAAGCGGTGCACCTCGTCGACGAACAGGATGGTGCGCCGGCGGTAGAGCTTGCGCCGCTCAATGGCGGCCTCGATCACGGCCCGTAGGTCGGCCTTGCCGGCCAGCACCGCCGAGAGGGTCTCGAAATGGGACTGGGTGTGCCTGGCGATGACCATCGCCAGGGTAGTCTTGCCACTGCCGGGCGGGCCCCACAGAATGATGGAGGCGAACAGCCGGTCGGC
>JBFJZP010001041.1:0-1120 GCA_041622095.1 Burkholderiaceae bacterium
CTGCGGCACCACGTCGCCCTGCATCGGCTCGACCTGCATCGTCTGGGGCTCGCGGTGCATGTGCATCAGGCACACGCCACAACCCGGATGCCGCGCCACGACGTCGGCCGCGCCCGGTTGGCGCAAGGCCCAGATGTCGTTGATGATGTCGGCCCCCAGGTCGAGCACCGCTTGCATCACCTCGGGCTTGTAGGTGTCGACCGAGACCGGCACGCCCATGCCGACAGCGCCACGGACAACCGGCAAGACCCGCGCCAGTTCTTCATCCAGCGGCAGGGGCAAGGCGCCCGGGCGACTGGATTCGCCACCGATGTCGAGAATGTCGGCGCCATCGGCCAGCAATTGCTCGCAATGGCGCAATGCGCCGAGCACCGTGTCATGCTGCCCGCCATCGGAAAACGAATCCGGCGTCACGTTGACGATGCCCATCACCCGCGGTCGCGCGAGGTCGATGGCGAATCGGGTGGTCTGCCAGAACATCGGGGATGACGCAAAAAATGGGGCCGCAGCCCCATTTTCTGATTCAGGAAGAGACGACACCGCGTCGATCAAGCCGCAGTTGGCGCTGGATCGGTCGTCACCGCCGGGGAACCGCCGGCTCCGCCGCCGCCGCCGGCAGCCGGTGTACGAGGCGTCCAGTCTTTCGGCGGACGTGGCGGCTTGCCGCCCATGATGTCGTCGAGCTGGTCGGTATCGATGGTCTCGTATTCCAGCAAGGCCTTGGCCATCGCATGCATCTTGTCCTGGTTGTCCTCGATCAGCTTGCGCGCCAGCGCATACTGCTGGTCGATGATGCGGCGAACCTCGGCATCGACCTTTTGCATGGTCTGCTCGCTCATGTTGGTGGTCTTGGTCACCGAACGGCCCAGGAACACCTCGCCCTCGTTCTCGGCATACACCATCGGACCGAGCGCGTCGGTCATGCCGTAACGGGTGACCATGTCGCGGGCGATATGGGTTGCACGCTCGAAGTCGTTGCTGGCGCCGGTGGTCATCTGGTGCATGAACACCTCTTCCGCGATACGGCCACCAAACAACATGCTGATCTGGTTGAGCATGTATTCGCTGTCGTAGCTGTAGCGGTCTTCCGCCGGCAGGCTCATCGTGACGCCCAGCGCGC
>JBFJZP010001042.1:0-1119 GCA_041622095.1 Burkholderiaceae bacterium
ATGCAGCTGGATGCCGCCATCTTTACCAATCTGAGTCGGGATCATCTGGATTACCACGGCGATCTGCGCAATTACGCGCGAGCCAAACGGCGCCTGCTCGAGCTGCCGGAGCTCCAGGCTCTGATCATCAACATCGACGACGATCACGGCCACGCCTGGGCGTCCGAGATGGCGGCCAGTCGGCCGGTGGTCGCCTACGGGATCGAGCGCCAACCACAGACCCCGCGTTGGTTGCGGGCGGTGGATCTGCACAAGGTTCCTGAAGGCCTGCGCTTCACCGTGCAGACGCCGGATCAGGAGCTTCCCCTGGAATGCGGCCTGATCGGTCATTTCAATGTCTACAATCTGCTCGCGGTTGCGGCGGCATGGTGCAGTGCCGGCGTCAGCCTGGAGCGGGTTGTCGCCGCCCTCGCTGACGTGCGGACGGTGCCTGGGCGAATGGAGGCATTCCGGGCGCCGGACAAGCCTCTGGTGGTCGTGGATTATGCGCACACGCCCGCCGCTCTGGGCCAGGTTCTGCGCGCCCTCATCGAGCATCGTCGGGCCAGCGGGCGGCTGATTTGCGTGTTCGGCTGCGGCGGCGACCGCGATCGCGGCAAGCGTCCGCAGATGGCAGCGGCTGTTGCGGCGCTGGCCGATGTCATGGTGCTGACCGATGACAACCCGCGCAGCGAGGCGCCCCAGCAGATCGTCGCCGACATGCTGGTCGGGGTGCCGTCCGGCCAGGAACACAGCATCATTCATGATCGCGCGACTGCGATCGATCATGCGTTGGCGCTGGCCGGACAGGATGACGTGGTCCTGGTGGCCGGCAAAGGTCACGAAGACTACCAGCAGGTAGGTACGGAGCGCCGGCCCTTTTCTGATCGGGTGCATGTGGCGGCGCGTCTTGGACAGGAGGGCCTGGCATGCAGCGCTTGAGTCAGGCCGTGACATGGATCGGCGCAGAACTCCGCGGGGCCGACGCGCAGCTCAGCGGGGCCTGTATCGATACCCGACGGCTGCAGCCTGGCCAGCTTTTCATCGCCTTGCCCGGTGAACAGGTGGACGGTCATGATTTTGTGCGCCGCGCGGCGGCCTTGGGCGCCAGCGGCGCCCTGGTCAGCCAGCCGGTGAGCA
>JBFJZP010001043.1:0-1116 GCA_041622095.1 Burkholderiaceae bacterium
ACTCCAGCGCCAGCAACCGCAAGCCGCCGAACATGTGCACGGCCAGCAGGAACACCAGTCCAAACTCCGCCGCCTTGACGATCGGCATCTCCGACCACTCGAGGAACCCGTCGAGCGCCGCATCTTGACGGATGGCAAGGCCAAGCACGTAGAAATGCGCCGGCAGGAACAGCGCCAGGCCGACGCCCGACAGCCGATGCACGATGAAGGCAAGCCAAAGGGGATGCTGGCGGTGCGGCCGCAACATCACGTCACCACGGCGATGACGGCGCGTCCGCCGAGAACCAGCAGGCCGCACCCGACAACCAGAGTGAACCCGTCGAGCAGCCGGCCCGTGAGCCGCAGATGTTCATGCACGACGACCCGCAGGCCGATGGCGGCGTGCACCGAAACGGCAACGACAAACAGGCCGTAGAACAGGCCCCACACCACGCTGCCCTGGGTGCGCCCGAGGATTTCCGCTGCCGTGAGCCCGCCCTGCACCGCGTAGATGATAACCGCCAGGTGCCCGAGCACCAGGGGCGCCAGCACCATGGCGGAGACCCGTTGGGCGAGATAGAGCCGCACGGTCAACATCAGATCTCTCCCTTGAGCGCTGCCAGTGCGGTTTCGCGCTTGAGCCCGGCAATCGACTGCGTCGGATTGAGTTCATTCGGGCAATGCAACATGCAGCCCTGCTGCGAATGGCAGTTGTGGCAGCCGCCGGTTCCAGATACGGCCTTCAGCCGCATGGTCCGCGCGCCGTCGCGCTCGTCGTTCACCAGTGTCCAGGCCCGGTTGAGCGCCGCCGGCCCGAGGTAATCCGGGTTGTGGCTCACCACGTCGCAGGCCGCATGGCACACCGCGCAGTTGATGCACTCGATCGCCGCACTGGCCGCCATCCGCGACGGCGTATCAGGCTTCACCGCGGCGATATCGTCGTTGCGGCTCGCGGTTGCGTGGAACCGGCCCTCCGCCCTGTTCCATTTGTCAAAGAACGCCGTCATGTCGGTGACGAGGTCCTTGATCACCGGCAGGTTGCGCAGCGGCGCGATCTCGATCCCGTCCGTCTTCACCACCTTCTGCACGTGGGTGCGGCAGGTCCAGCGCGGCACACCGTTCACCATCATCGCGCAC
>JBFJZP010001044.1:0-1113 GCA_041622095.1 Burkholderiaceae bacterium
CGCTGCATGGCGAGCGCCTGGTCGCCACCGTGCTCGACACGCCGGCGTTGAACCAGCGCTGGGAACAGGAAGTAAAGGAGATGCGCGAGCGCATCAAGCGCATGCGTGTGCTGCTGGCCGAGCGCCTGACCGCAGGACTGCCCGGCATGAAGGTCGACTTCCTGACCGAGCAGCACGGCATGTTCAGCTACACCGGACTTACCGCCGACGAGGTGGATACCTTGCGCGAGAAGCATGGCATCTACCTGGTGCGCTCCGGCCGCATGTGCGTGGCCGGCCTGAACGAAGCCAATGTGCAGGCGGTGGCCGATGCCTTGATCGTGGTGCTCAAGGCACGCGGCTGACCCTGGCTGGCGCAGGCGGGCCCGGCGTCCTGCAGCGTTATGGGCCGCCGGGCACCCTGCCCGGCTGCAACCCGCGGCTTATTGCGGCTTGTATCCCGCGTTCTTGACCATCGTGGTCCAGGCTTGGTGGGTGTCCTGCACCCGCTTGGCCAGTTCCGCCGGTGTGCTGGACGCGGCGGCGATGCCCCGCAACGACGCGTTGACGGCAAACACGTCCGGATTGACCGCCACCAGGCCAATCGGCGCGAAGTCGGCGGCTGTGTAAAAACCCGGCTTGATCAGGGTCAGCGGAATCATCGACACGGTATGGCTGTTGGACAGGAAGATCGTCGAGCCGTCGGCCTTGGCTGCCTTGAGCGCCTGCGCCGCGATCTGCCCGCCGGCGCCGGGGCGGTTTTGCACCACGACCGACTTACCCAGTTCCTGCTGCATGCCCAGCGCCAGATGGCGGGCGATCGCGTCGGTGCTGCCGCCGGCCGGAAAACCGACCAGGATCTTGATCGTGCCATCCTGTGCCGACGCTGCACCGGCTGCCATCATGCTGATACCGATGACCAGGGGTGAGAGGGTTCGGGTGCGAAAGAGAGGGTTTTTCACGGTGAGACTACTTTCTGTGAACATCGATTGCGGCGGAATCGGATAAACAGGTCATCGATGCCGGCCCGGCGACCGGCATTCCTGTTGCGCTGCGTCAAGAGCGGCAAGGAGCATGCCTGTTTGAGACAGGCCCTCTGCCCTCAAGCGGTGCAATGCCGGGCGTTGTCAAACC
>JBFJZP010001045.1:0-1112 GCA_041622095.1 Burkholderiaceae bacterium
AGCACCAGGCAACTCTCCTTGCCGGGGGCCAAACGCAGGCCGCGACCGATCTGTTGCTGGAACAGCACCGGGCTCTGGGTGGGTCGCAGAAGCAACAGCGTGTCCACCATCGGCAAGTCGATGCCCTCGTTGTAGAGGTCCACAGTGACCAGCGCGCACAGCTCGCCGCTGAGCAAACGTTGCGGCGCGCGTCGCCTTTCTTCAGATGCTGTCGTGCCGACCACGCAGGCCGCAGGCAGACCCGCGCGATTGAGCCAATCGGTCATGAACTCCGCGTGCGCCACCGTCACACAGAAAACAATGGCTCGCGACTGCCGAGCATCGGACGCCAGACGGCGCCATTCATTGATGACCAGCTTGGCGCGTACGTCGTTGCCGGTGACCAGGTTGGCCACCGCCTCGCGTTCGCCCGGCCTGTCCCATGGCACTTCCGAAAAGTCGGTGGCGTCGTCGCAGGCGTAGTACTCGAACGGCGCCAGCAGCTGCAGGTCCAGCGCGTTCCACAGCCGCAACTCGACCGCCGGGCTACCGTCCGGGCGCGAATCGAAATACGGCGCGATGGGCTGGCCGTCGCTGCGCTCAGGCGTCGCCGTGAGCCCAAGCAACACCCTGGGGCGAACGGCCTTGGCGAAAGCATCAAACCGATCGGCCGCCAGGCGGTGGCATTCATCCACCACGACCGTGTGCCAATGGTCGGCGCCGACGGTGGCCACCAGATCGCGGCTGGTCACGCTGTCGATGGTGGCGAACAGATGGTCCCAGCGTTCGGGTTGGTGGTTCCCGGTGAGCAGATCGCCGAACTCGGGATCGCGCAGCACCTCTCGGTAGGTGCGCATGGCCTGGCGCAGGATTTCCTCTCGGTGGGCCACAAACAGCAGGCGAGGGTGCCCACCTTCGATGCGGCAGGTGTTCCGGTAGTCGAACGTGGCCACCACCGTCTTGCCCGTGCCGGTGGCCGCCACCAGGAGGTTTCGGGTTCGACCGTGCGCGCGCTCGGTGGTCAGCTGCTCCAGCATCTCCAGCTGGTAGGTCTTGGGCTGCAGGTCGAAGAAGCTGATCGTGGTCGCCGGTTCGCCGCCAAACGACTCACGGCCCAGCGCCGCCGCCAGCGC
>JBFJZP010001046.1:0-1112 GCA_041622095.1 Burkholderiaceae bacterium
CACGATGTCGTGCACCGTGGCGATCGTGTGCCGCGCGGCCATTGCCATCACGGGCCCGAAGTTGCGCGCGGCCTTGCGGTAGACGAGGTTGCCCCAGCGGTCGCCCGCCTCGGCCTTGATGAGGGCCACGTCGCCATGGATGGGGTACTCCAGCACGTAGTGCTTCCCGTCGATCTCGCGTGTCTCACGGTCGCCTGCGAGCTCGGTGCCGAAGCCCGTGGGGCAGAAAAACGCCCCGATGCCGGCGCCCGCCGCACGGATGCGCTCGGCCAGGTTGCCCTGCGGCACCAGTTCGAGCTCGAGCTTGCCGGCGCGGTACAGGCCATCGAACACCTGGCTGTCCGCCTGGCGCGGGAAGCTGCAGATCATCTTGCGCACACGGCCCGCCTGCAGCAGTGCGGCAAGCCCGACCTCGGCATTGCCGGCGTTGTTGTTGACGACGGTGAGATCCTTCGCGCCTTGCGCGATCAGGCCGTCGATGAGTTCGTTGGGAATCCCGGCCGTGCCGAAGCCGCCGATCAGGACGGTGGCGCCGTCCTGGACATCGGCCAGGGCCTCGGCGACCGAGCTGGCGATCTTGTTGATCATGAGAGTGTGTCCTTCAGGAAAAAGGGGGCGTTGTGCCGGCGCGTCCGAGTCACTTGGCGCCGACAACTTGCTTGCCTGGCGTCACGGCACTGGCGGAGCTGTGCGCCTTCGCAGCACGACCATGCTGGATGCAGAACACCGCCACCGCCGCGATCACCGCTGGCAAGCCGATGGCCAGGAAGTTCTGCTCGAGCGGCAGTGCCATCGCGACCAGGCTGCCAATCACGATCGGCGCCAGGATGGCTCCGCTGCGCCCCACCCCTGACGCCCAGCCGATACCCGTCGCACGCACTGCCATCGGGTAGTACTGGCCGACATAGGCGTAGGTGACGATCTGCGTGCCGATGGTCGATGCGCCCGCCAGGCCGACGAGCAGGAACAGGACCGGCGTGGGCACCGGATAGCCAAGCAGACTGATAGACACCGCGGCCAACGCATACATGCCCACAAGCACGTACTTGATGTGGAACCGATCGGCCAGCCAGCCCCCGCCAATGGCACCGACCATGCCGCCGAAGTTCAGC
>JBFJZP010001047.1:0-1112 GCA_041622095.1 Burkholderiaceae bacterium
ATACGCGGTGCGCGGTGGCCTGATCGACCTCTTCCCCATGGGCAGCCTCGTGCCCTACCGCGTGGACCTGTTCGACGACGAGATCGACAGCATCCGCACCTTCGACCCCGACAGCCAGCGCAGCCTCTACCCAGTGACGGAAGTGCGGCTGCTGCCCGGGCGTGAATTCCCCATGGACGACACGGCGCGCGCCAGATTCCGCAGCCGCTGGCGCGAACTGCTGGAGGGCGACCCGACCAAGAGCCGCATCTACAAGGACATCGGCAACGGCGTGGCCACCGCCGGCATCGAGTACTACCTGCCCTTGTTCTTCGAGGAAACCGCGACGGTGTTCGATTACCTCGGCGCGGACGCCACACTGGTGCTGCACGGCGACATGGAGTCGGCCTTTGCGCGCTTCTGGCAGGACACCCGGGATCGTTACCGCCTGCTGCAGGGCGATCCGGAGCGCCCGATCCTGGCGCCGCAGGCGCTGTTCCTGGATGCCGAGCAGTTCTACACCCTGGCCAAACCCCATGCCCAGCTTGCATTGCGCTCCGGGGCCGGCGACGGCGATGCGGTGCAGGATGCGCAGAACCAGTGGCGCAGCCTGCCGCCGCTGACGGTGGTGCGGGGCGCGGAAGACCCGCTGACCCAGCTCAAGCAACACCTGTCCGGCACCGCCCACCGTGTGCTGGTGCTGGCCGAGAGCGAGGGCCGGCGCGAAAGCCTGCTCGACTTCCTGCACGCCAGCAGCCTGGAGCCGGTGCGTTTCGACAGCCTGCAGGATTTTCTCGACAGCGCGGAAAAGATCGGCCTGGCCACCAGCGCGTTGATGAACGGTTTTGCCTGGCTCGAACCCGGCATCGACCTGGTGACCGAGACCGAACTGTTTGCCGCCGGCCCGGTGACGCGCCGGCGCAAGAAGCAGGAACAGGTCAGCGATGTCGAGGCGCTGATCAAGGACCTGAGCGAACTCAATGTCGGCGACCCGGTGGTGCACAGTGCACACGGCGTCGGCCGGTATCGCGGCCTGGTCAACCTCGACCTGGGACCGGCCGATGCGGATGGCCAGAATGCGACCCAGGAGTTCCTGCATCTGGAATACGCCGGCGAGGCGGTGCTGTATGTGC
>JBFJZP010001048.1:0-1111 GCA_041622095.1 Burkholderiaceae bacterium
AGCATGTCGCCGCTGCCCAGCGAATACCAGGGGTCCATCACGCAGTCCTGACCAAAAGCGACGGTGAGGCCCTGGGCCATCAGCTCCGGCACCCGGGTCATGCCGCGGCGTTTCGGATAACTGTCGTGGCGGCCCTGCAGCGTGATGTTGATCAGCGGGTTGCTGACCACATGCAGTTGCGCCTCGGCCATCAGTGGCAGCAGCTTGGACACGTAGTAGTTGTCCATCGAGTGCATCGAGGTCAGGTGCGAGCCGGTGACGCGGCCGTGCAGCCCCAGGCGCTGGGTCTCGAAGGCCAGTGTCTCGACATGGCGCGACAAAGGGTCGTCGGACTCGTCGCAATGCATGTCGACCAGCTTGCCGCGGCGTGCGGCGATCTCGCACAACAGCTTGACGCTGGCCGCGCCATCGGCCATCGTGCGTTCGAAATGCGGTATGCCTCCAACGACGTCGACGCCCAGGTCGAGCGCCCGCTCGAGGTTGGCGACGCCTTCGGGCTTGCGCAAGATACCGTCCTGCGGGAAGGCCACCAGTTGCAGGTCGAGGTAGGGCGCTACGCGTTTCTTCACCTCGAGCAAGGCTTCGACCGCCAGCATCGACGGATCGCTGGTGTCCACATGCGAGCGGATCGCCAGCAGGCCCCGTCCGACCGCCCAGTCGCAATACGCCAGTGCGCGATCGATCACCGCCTCCTGCGTCAGTGTGGGCTTGAGTTCGCCCCACAGCGCGATGCCTTCAAGCAGGGTGCCACTGCGGTTCACCCGTGGCATGCCGTAACTGAGCGTCGCATCCATGTGGAAATGGGCGTCGACGAAGGGCGGCGTGAGCAGCATGCCCTGCGCATCGATCGTGTCGCGGGCCGACGCATCGATGACCGGTGCGGTCTCGACGATGCGGCCGTCCTGTACCGCGATCGCCATCGGACTGCGGCCGTCGGGCAGCGTGGCATTGTGGATCAGCAGGTCGAGCATGGCGGGTTCTCCGGATGAAATGGGTGGCGCAATTCTGGGCTTTGTCGCTGCGATGCATTGTCGCCCGGACGGCATCGCACGGATGCAGGCACCGCGCCTGGCAATGGCACAAGTTGCAGGCATGCAAGGGCCGATAGCGG
>JBFJZP010001049.1:0-1109 GCA_041622095.1 Burkholderiaceae bacterium
GCGATGGTCGCCGGCCTCGCACTGATGACGGTGACAAGGGCTTCTGCTGCGTTTGACAACAGCAACGGGTGAGCGGCGTTTGATGCGCGAGGCCGGCGGCCCACCCATATAGCAAAGGCACGGCGATGAACATCACCGACTTCTACGCCTATCTCGATGGACCGGCCCCGCAGGACGCGGCCGGCCGGCACTTCCACGAGATTATGACCAGCCTGCGCCAGATTACAGGCGCGGCACAAAACCCGGTCATCAACGGCTGCGACCTGTGGAATGACCCGATTGGATCGTGCCTGGGCTCGTGGTCGGGCTGGACGGGTTAAGGAGAACGCCATGTACTGGTTCTGGTTCCTGCTCGGCTTCGCCTGGTCCGGCTGACCCGGCGACGCCGACACACATGGCCCAGGCCGATGCCGGCACACCCCCCCTGTGCCGGCATCGGCGGGCCACCATGGAGGGACGCATGGTTCAGGTCGACGACAGGCACATCCAGCTGCAGCTGCTGCCGCTGACGGCGCGCCAGTGGGACGACGAGCGGCCGCGCACGATCGCCGAGCAGTTCGAGGCGTTCCACCAGGACAATCCGCACGTTTACCTGGCGCTGGTGCGCCTGGCCATGGACCTGGTGCGCCGCGGCGTGCGCCAGTACAGCATCAACGGTCTGTTCGAGATCCTGCGCTGGCAGTACGCCCTGCAGACGCGGGGCGAGCCTTACAGACTAAACAACAACTACCGCGCGCTCTACGCGCGTCTCCTCATGCGCGAGGTGCCGGCACTGGACGGCTTTTTTGAGACGCGGGCGCGGCGGTCGGAAGGAATGGCCACGTGAGTATCCGCATCATGTCCCAGGTCTTCGAGCGCAGCAACGCGGCCGGCAGCGCCCGGCTGGTGCTTTTGGCGCTGGCGGACAACGCCGACGACGCCGGCGAGTGCTGGCCGCGCATCCAGACGCTGGCCGACAAGACGAAGCTTAGCCGGGCCACCGTCTCCCGTATGCTGCGCAAGCTGGAAGAGCTGGGCGAGGTGCGCACCGAAGAGCGAACGGGCGCGGACGGCCGGCGGTTGGCCAACCTGTACCTGATCACCTTGCCGGAACCGCAACCAGACGCCCC
>JBFJZP010001050.1:0-1105 GCA_041622095.1 Burkholderiaceae bacterium
GCCGGGCGTTGAGATGTCCCGGCAGGGCAGGTCAGTCGCGGTGCAGTCAGTGGCACGCTGGCTGGACGGAGACCGCCGAGGCCACCGGGCGCTGCGCCATTGGTTGGCGCACATGAGGCGACAGAGTGATGGGGCGATTCGACCTCGGACGAGATCGGTGGCACGCCGTGCAACGTAGTGAGAGGCGATTGGCTGGTCGGGCGAAGGAGGGGCGCGGCGGCGGGAGACCCGGCGCGCAAGGCGCGCGCCGGGCAGGTCGTCAGTGCGAGTGACGTGGTACATCGGCCCCGCGGCAGCCGACCAGGAAGTCGAAGTCGCAGCCCTGGTCGGCCTGCAGCACGTGATCGACATACAGGCGTCGATAGCCACCGTCCCAGAGCAGCCCTTGCGGTTGCTGCCAGGCCGCCAGGCGCGCCTGCAGTTCGGCCTCGGGGATGTCCAGATGCAGGCGTCCGGTGGCGCAGTCGAGTTCGATGAAATCGCCGTTCTGCACCACGGCCAGTGGGCCGCCAGCGGCGGCTTCCGGCGCGACATGGAGCACCACGGTGCCGTAGGCGGTGCCGCTCATGCGTGCATCGGAGATGCGCACCATGTCGGTGATGCCCTTGGCCAGCACCTTGGGCGGCAGGCCCATGTTGCCGACCTCGGCCATGCCCGGATAACCCTTGGGCCCGCAGTTCTTCAACACCAGCACGCAGGTCTCGTCGACGTCCAACTCCGGATCGTTGATCCGCGCCTTGTAGTCGTCGAAGTTCTCGAACACCACCGCACGACCGCGGTGCTGCATCAGCTCCGGGCTGGCTGCCGAGGGTTTCAGCACCGCGCCCTTGGGTGCCAGGTTACCGCGCAGCACGCTGATGCCACCGTCGGCGCGCAGCGGGTTGTCGAGCTGGCGGATTACTTCGTCGTCGCCGTAGATGGGGGCATCCACGCAGTTGTCCCACAGGCTGTTGCCGTTGGCAGTCAGGGCCTGCGGATTGGGTAGCAGCCCCTTCTCGCCCAGACGGCGAATTACCGCGGGCAGGCCGCCGGCGTCGTAGAACTCTTCCATCAGGAAGCGCCCGGAGGGTTGCAGGTCGACGATGGTCGGGGTGCCGCGACCGAC
>JBFJZP010001051.1:0-1105 GCA_041622095.1 Burkholderiaceae bacterium
ATCCGCAACCGTCCGCGCGGCATCACCACCACCAGCTACGGCGATCGCTACGGCGCCATGCTCGAGTTCGGCTGGCGCATGTCGATGGCGCTCGGCAAGCGGATCAACCTGATCCACCTGTCGGCCAACGACACCACGCTGATCCAGCGCAGCAAGGTCAACGACGACGCCTTTGCCGGCACCATCGGCTGGTGGGATTCCAGCAAGCATTCGCACTGGAGCCCGGCCAGCTCGGACGGCATTGCGGCGCGCTTCAAGAAGATGATCGACACGATCGCGCCGGCAGCCGTGACCATGGACGGCACCGGCAACTTGCTGCGCATCCTGGGGATCGTGATGCCGATGGGCGAAGGCGACGCGGCGGTGTTGGCCGGACGCCAGAGCTACGCGGCCACCATGCCGGACTTCATCCGCTGGCTGCGGGACGTGATCGATGACGCCGGCCTGAACCCGTATGCCGACGAGAACCGCATCCCGGTGGTGCATCCGAAGATCACCGTCACTCCGTGGGAAGGCGCTGCGCTCGACGTGGGCGGCCTGGTGAACTCGGCGATCACCGAGATCATGGAAGCCGACTGGTTTGGCGAAACCGCGGACTTCGCGGCCAGCCCGAAGCTGTCCGGCGACGAGCACTTCACCGGCGTCGGCGAGGGCCTGAACGCGGCGCTGATGGCCACCGCCATGCAGCGTCTGGTGAACACCGCGCTGTCGTTCGGATCCGAGATTCTGGAGCCGGTGGAAGACATCCCGGTGGCGATCGCCAACCTGGCGCTGTCGCATATCGGCGAGAGCTCCAACGTCACAAGCCTGGACACCACCGTCGATCTCAGCCGGCAGGCTCGGCTCTGTGCGCAGTTCTACCCGCAGGCGCGCAACAGCTTGCTGGAGATGCACAATTGGGGTTTCGCGCTGAAGCGCAAGATCCTGGTGAAGTCGACGGCCACCGCCGAACAGTACACCTACGCCTACGTGGTGCCGGGCGAGGCGCAACGCATCATCGCCGTGCTGCCGCCGGACGTGAGTCGGGACTATTCGCAAGGCTATGGTCCGTGGCAGCGCGGTTTCTGGGAGAACGACTGGTCGGGTCCGCAGGGCACCTACATCC
>JBFJZP010001052.1:0-1104 GCA_041622095.1 Burkholderiaceae bacterium
GGTGCGCTGGGCACGATGCTGGGCCCGCTGGCCTGGCGTTGGCTGGGTTTCACCGGTTCCGGCCTGGTGGCCATCCTGATCGGCCTGGTTGGCGCCGCGCTGGCGTTTCGATTCTCCTGGGGCAGCGTTGCCGAAGGTATTGGCGCCGCCATCCACAGCCGCATCGAGGCCAGTCGCAAGAAGCGCGAGGTGGTGCAGGACAAGGTGATGGGGCAGCAGGCCGCGCGTGAACGCGAGGAAGTGGTGTCCGGCGAACGGGTCGAAAGCCGCGAACACCATCAGGTTCCAGTGCAGGTCGAGCCGGTCGTGCTCGAGGTGCCCAAGAGCGATCGGGTAGCCAAGGAGCGACAAAAGCCGCTGTTCGCCGAAATGCTCGACAGCAAGTTGCCGCAGGTGGACCTGCTCGATGCAGCGCAGGCGCGCCAGGAAACCGTCTCGCCGGAGATGCTCGACATGACCAGCCGCATGATCGAGAAAAAGCTCAAGGATTTCGGTGTCGAGGTCTGGGTGGTGCTGGCCTTGCCGGGCCCGGTGATCACGCGTTACGAGATCGAGCCGGCGGTGGGTGTCAAGGGTTCGCAGATCGTCGGCCTGGCCAAGGACCTGGCGCGCAGTCTCAGCCTGGTGTCGATCCGGGTGGTTGAGACCATCCCGGGCAAGAACTACATGGCGCTGGAACTGCCGAACGCCAAACGCCAGTCGATCCGCCTGTCCGAGATCCTCGGCTCGCGCGTATACAACGAGGCCAAGTCGATGCTGACGATGGGCCTGGGCAAGGATATCGTCGGCAACCCGGTGGTGGCCGACCTGGCCAAGATGCCGCACGTGCTGGTGGCCGGTACCACCGGCTCGGGCAAGTCGGTCGGCATCAACGCGATGATCCTGAGCCTGCTGTACAAGGCCGATGCACGCGATGTCCGTTTGCTGATGATCGACCCGAAGATGCTCGAGATGTCGGTCTACGAGGGTATCCCGCATCTGCTGGCGCCGGTGGTGACCGACATGAAGGACGCATCCAACGCACTTCGCTGGTGCGTGGCCGAGATGGACCGTCGCTACCAGCTGATGTCCGGTCTCGGCGTGCGCAACATCGGTGGCTACAAC
>JBFJZP010001053.1:0-1104 GCA_041622095.1 Burkholderiaceae bacterium
CGCGAACGCCGCATCACCGATACCGGCAGCCTGATGGATGGCGCACGCCGGGCGATGCGGGCGAGTCTGCAGCGCGAAATGGACGAGGCGGAGTCCAACCTCTCCTTCCTGGCTTCGGTTGGCTCGGTGTCGCCGTATGTCGGCCTGTTCGGCACGGTGTGGGGCATCATGCACGCCTTCACCGGCCTGGCCAACATGCAGACAGTGACATTGGCCACGGTGGCGCCGGGCATTGCCGAGGCGCTGGTGGCCACCGCGCTCGGACTGTTTGCCGCGATTCCGGCGGTCGTGGCCTACAACCGTTTCGCCCGTGACATCGATCGCATCGCGATCCGGCTGGAGACCTTCATCGAGGAGTTCTCCAACATCCTTCATCGCAACGTGGGCGCACAGCCGGCGCCCGGCCGCTGACGCGAGGACATCCGCATGCCATCGACCATGCAGCGCGGGCGCGGCCGGCGCACCATCAACGAGATCAACATGGTGCCATTCATCGACGTGATGCTGGTGCTGCTGATCATCTTCATGGTGACCGCGCCGCTGATCGTGCCCAGCATGGTCGACCTGCCGAGCATCGGCAAGGCGGCGCGCCAACCCGACCAGGTGTTGCAGATCATCATCGACAAGGAAGGCCTGCTCAGCCTCAAGGTCAAGGACAAGACCACCCAGCTGGGGCTGCGCGAGATCGCCGGCGCGGTGCGCAATGCGCAGGAAGGGTCCGATCCGGCGGTGGTGATCAGCGCCGACCGCAACGTGCGTTATGAGCAGGTCGTCAAGGTGATGGATACCTTGCAGCGCGACGGCATCCAGCGTGTCGGCCTGTCGATGCAACTGGCAAGCCCCTGAACATGAATGCAAGCGCAGACCGGCTCGACTTTGCGCCACCGAAGGGCAACGGCATGGTGCGTTCCTTCGTGCTGGCGATTGCCGCGCATCTGGTGCTGGTGGGCGCGTTGACACTCGGTGTGCAGTGGAAACGCACTGCGCCGACGGTAGATGTCGAAGCGGAGTTGTGGTCGGCGGTGCCGCAGGCCGCCGCGCCCAAGCTGGTCGAAGCCCCCCCGCCGCCGCCGCCCGCCCCTGTGGTACCGGCGCCAGCACCAC
>JBFJZP010001054.1:0-1104 GCA_041622095.1 Burkholderiaceae bacterium
ATCGCGCAGCGCATCGAGCACCCGGAACAGGCCGACACGCAACCCGTATTCGCGCTGGCTCCAGCTGCGGTAGTCGGGCGTGAAGCTGCCGAACTCGCCGACCATGCGCGGGTCGCGCAGCGCGCCGGGCGGCGGGCTCAACTCCCAGTGCTCGAGGAACAGCACCACGAACGCGTGCAGCGTCCCGCCGGTCGCAGCGCGCGAGCGCCGCGGCAGGGCTGAATAGTCGTACACCGTGTGGTCCATCGGGTGGCCTTTCCTGCTGGTTCGAACACCGGGTTTTGCCGGAGTTGACTTCGCCGTTCGATCGGTGCATAGTCTAGTCCAATTGTTCTATCAATGGAACAATGTTGGATCTACCCCCTGTCATCAACCACCGTGAGGACTCCCATGAAAACCACCAACCCACTGTCGCGTCGATTGATTCTGCAAGCTGGCGCCGCCAGCGCCGTGCTGGGCGCACCCGGCATCCTGCTGGCGCAGCCCAAGCCGGTCAAGGTTGGGCTGGTCCATCCGGTCAGCGGCTTTCTGGCCTACAACGGCGGCCAGTCGCGCATGGGCGCGCAGATGGCGATCGACGATATCAACGCGGCCGGTGGCATCAAGGCCATGGGTGGTGCCAAGCTCGAGGCCTTGCTGGGAGACTCGCAATCGCGCCCGGAGGTGGGCGTGAGCGAGGTCGAGCGCATGCACCAGGACGGCGTCTCGGCCTACCTGGGATGCTTCTCCAGCGGCATTGCGCTGCCGGCCACGCAGGCTGCGGCCAAATACAACACGCCCTTCCTGATCGATGTCGGTGCATCCGACCTGATCGTCAACAGGGGCCTGAAGAACGTATTCCGTCTCAAGCCCGGATTCGGCAAGTGTGTCGATGATGCGATCGTCGCGTTGGGCGATATCAACAAGGGGGCGGGCGGTGTGGCCAAGACCGCCGTGCTGGTGCACGAGGAGTCCGAGTTCGGCACCGGTACCGCCAAGCTGCTGGGGGACAAGTTGCCCGGCATCAACATCCAGCCGCTCGAGACCATCAAGCACGCCAATCCGACGCGGGATTTTTCCAACATCGCGCTGCGCATCAAGAGCCTCAAGCCCGACGTGGTGATC
>JBFJZP010001055.1:0-1102 GCA_041622095.1 Burkholderiaceae bacterium
GACATCCCGGCGCGCGCGCTCGACGATTTCCAGCATATGGACGGAGCGCTGAACTGGCTTGCGGCACAACGACCGCCATGAGCCCGCGGCGATCGGGCCACGCGGCGGCGGCCACTTGCAGCCACCGGATTGCCATGAATTGTTACCCCATGTTAAGGTCGTTCGTCTCGTAACCCTCATTGATCGAGAACGAATGGGGCGCAGGCATTTCGTGTTTGCGTTGCGTGGCGTTCGAGGTCGGTGAAACCCGGAGTAACGACCTTGGCAGAAAAACATGACCCGATGGTGCCCCACGGCGCCGTCAACCCAATCAACACCGACTACAAGATCGGCCAGGACAACATCGTCCTCAAGGTAGGGCCGTTCGGCCTGGACATCCACAACCGGGTGTTCGCGATCTCCGGCCTCTCGATCATCGCCTTCGTGCTGCTGACGCTGATGTTCCAGACCCAGGTCGAGCCGATGTTCGGCACCTTGCGCGGCTGGCTCACCTCCAACTTGGACTGGTTCTTCATCAGCGCCGGCAACATCTTCGTCATCGTCTGCCTCGGCCTGGCAGTCTCGCCGCTGGGCAGGGTCCGCCTCGGCGGCACCTTGGCCAAGCCGGACTATGGCTACCTGGGCTGGTTCTCGATGTTGTTCGCTGCCGGCATGGGCATCGGACTGATGTTCTATGGCGTGTCCGAGCCACTGTCGCACTTCGGCAGTTCGATGGGCGGCACGACGATGGAAAACGGCGCACGCACCGACTGGGCACCGCTGGGTGCCGCCGCCGGTGATGCCACCGCCGCTGCGCGGCTGGGCATGGCCGCAACCATCTTCCACTGGGCGCTGCACCCCTGGGCGATCTATGCCATCCTGGCGCTGGGCCTGGCACTGTTCTCGTTCAACAAGGGCTTGCCCTTGACGATTCGCTCGGTGTTCTATCCGCTGCTCGGTGAACGCATCTGGGGCTGGCCCGGTCACGTGATCGACATCCTGGCGGTGCTGGCCACCATGTTCGGCCTGGCGACTTCGCTGGGGCTGGGCGCTTCGCAGGCCGCAGCCGGCCTGAACCACCTGTTCGGCATCCCGCTGGGCGACACGACGCAGATCGTAGATC
>JBFJZP010001056.1:0-1100 GCA_041622095.1 Burkholderiaceae bacterium
GGATCCGGCGTGACGGCCTGGCGCAGGGCCAGGAAGTTGATGAAGATCAGCACCGCGCCGAAGCCGAACATCACCAGCATCGCGGCAAACATCGCCACCCCCCATGCCGCGGGCGGCGCTGCCGACACCATCAGCCAGCCGGCGCCGCAGGTGCCCACGCCCAGCAGCAGGCAGGGCCCGGGCCCGAGGAAGCGGCTGATGCGATGGCCGAACAGGCTGGCGGCGACGGTGCCCACCCCAAGGCCGACATAGGTCAGGCCGACCGCCTGCTCGCTAAGGCCGAGCGTGCGGGTCGCAAACAGGATCTGCACGACCAGCGCCGCGTGGTGGCTCATCTGCCAGGTGCCCATCAGCAAGGCCAGTGCGACGAGCAGCCGATGGCGGGCGACAAAACGCACACCGTCGCGCAAGTCGCGCCCGAAATGGCGCTGGCCGATCGGCAGCGGCCGCTCGCGCACGGCCAGGCCACGCAGGATCGTCGCCGAGACGAGCAGCGCCAGGGCATCGATCAGCAGCGCGACCGGCGCGCCGGCAACACGGATCAGCACACCGGCCAGACCGGGCCCGGCCACTTCGGCGCCCGAGCTGGCGAGCGCATTCTTGGCATGGGCTTCGACCAGACGCTCGCGCGCCACCACCTGCGTCAGCACCACTTGCGCGGCACTGCCGGCCACCGTGGCGACGGTGCCGATCAGAAAGCCGACCATGTACAGCCAGGGCATGCCCAGCAGGCCCATCCACCAGGCCAGAGGCACGCTGGCAACCGCCAGCGCGATCGCCGTCTCGCCCCAGATATAAACCGGCAGCTTGCGAACCCGGTCCAGCCACACACCGGCCGGCAGCGAGAACAACACGAAGGGCAGGATCTCGACGGCCGTCAGCCAGCCCATCTGAGTCGGCGTAGCCCGCAGCAGCACCGCTGCGGTCAGGGGCAAGGCCAGCAGGGTGATCTGGCCACCGAGCGAGCTGATCAGCACGGAGGTCCACAGACGCCGGTAGACGGCATCGAGCAAGAGGTCGCCAGGCCGCAAGGCGATTCGCCTTCTGCAAGCCATCCAGAATCTGCCGGTCATCGTCGTTCTCCATGGCACTCCGGAGCC
>JBFJZP010001057.1:0-1098 GCA_041622095.1 Burkholderiaceae bacterium
CACCAGCCGGTTGCGGAAGCCGATAAGCCCGATCAGGTGCACAACCAGCCAGACCAGCCAGGCCAGGAAGCCCTTGAACTTCCAGCGACCGATGCGTGCCACAGCGGCATTGCGCCCGATAGTGGCCAGGGACCCGGGGTCGCGGTATTTGAACTCGCGCAGCGGCTTACCTTTGATGGATGCCAGGATGTTGTCCGCCGCGATTTCTGCCTGCTGGACCGCCACCGGAGCCATCATCGGCAGCGGCTGGCCGTCCTCTTCCATGTAGGCGGCGTCGCCGATCACGTAGACCTCCGGCCGATTCGGGACCTGCAGGGTGGGCGTAACGATCACCCGCCCCTGGCGTCCGAGCTGCAGACCGAGATGCTCCACCAATCCGGCGGCGCGCACCCCGGCCGACCACAGCAGGGTGGCGGTCGGGATCGCTTGCCCATCCGCAAGCACGGCCTCCTGCCCGTCGTAGCCAGCAACGCGCGCTTTCAGGCGCACGCTTACATGCTTGCGCTCCAACTCGCGCAGGGTGGCCTGCTGCAGCGAGGCCGGGAAGCCGGGTAGCACCGCGCCGCCGGCCTCCAGCAGCAGGATCTGCACATCGTCGATGTCCATGCGCGGATAGTCCCGCCGCAGCACCAGCCGGATCAGTTCCGAAATCGCCCCGGCGCTCTCTACCCCGGTCGGGCCGGCGCCGACGACCACGAAAGTCAGCAGCGACTGCCGCACGAGCGGATCGTCCTCGACCGCAGCCTGCTCGAAGACGCGCAGCAGGTGGTTGCGGATGGCGACCGCATCCGGCAGGTCTTTCAGGATGAAGGCGTTGGCCGCCAGCGTGTCCAGACCGAAGTATTCGACCGAAGCCCCGGCGGCGATCACCAGGTAGTCGTAGGCCAGCTGCCCGGACTTCGTCTGCACAAGGCGGGCGTCGAAATCGATCCCGGTGACCTCGTCCAGGCGGAACTCCAGGTTGCGCTGCGCGCGGAAGATGGCCCGCAATGGATAGGCAATCTCGGACGGCGCCAGGCCGGAGGTGGCGACCTGGTAGAGCAAGGGCTGGAACAGATGGTAGTTGCGCCGGTCGACGACGGTCACCTGCGCGTTCGA
>JBFJZP010001058.1:0-1098 GCA_041622095.1 Burkholderiaceae bacterium
ACGGCGTCGCCCAGGCCGTCGTGGCGCGCGTAGTAGCCGCCCATGATGCCTTGCAGTTCGGGAAATTCGCCGACCATGTCGGTCACCAGATCAGTCTTGGCGAGTTGGGCCGCGGTGTCCACCACGCCGACCAGGCTTGCGTCGCCCAGCTGCGAAGCGATGGCCCGCGCAATCGCCCGCACCCGTTCCATGCGTTCGCCCTGGGAACCGAGCTTGTTGTGGTACACCACCCGGCCCAACTGGCCGACACGGGACTGCAGGGTTTTCTTGCGGTCCTGGTCATAGAAGAACTGCGCGTCGGCAAGCCGCGGGCGCACCACGCGCTCGTTGCCACCGATCACGGCGGCCGGGTCCTGCGGCGATACATTGCTGACGATCAGGAACCGATGGGTCAAGCGGCCGGAAGCGTCGAGCAGCGGAAAGTACTTCTGGTTGGCCTTCATCGTCAGGATCAGGCACTCCTGGGGCACCTCGAGGAACTGCTGCTCGAAGGAGCACACCAGCACATTCGGACGTTCCACCAACGCGGTGACTTCATCGAGCAAGGCATCGTCGCGCACCACCTGCACACCCGAACCGATTTGCGCGCAGGCCTCCGACAGTTGACGCTCGATGTCGGCGCGACGTGCGGCAAACCCGGCAATCACCGCACCGTCCCGGGCCAAGGTCTGTGCGTAATCGTCGGCATGGTCGAGCACCACATCCGCCTTCGGCGACTCGAATCGGTGGCCCTTGGTCGTGCGACCGGCGGCGTGACCCAACACGGTGACCGCCACGATGTCGCTGCCGTGCAAGGCCACCAGGCCGTGTACCGGTCGAACAAAACTGACGCTGGTCCAGCCCGGCAACGCCGCATGGGCACGCGCATCGAGTTGGTAGGTCATCACCTTGGGAATCGGCAGCTTGGCAATCGCGTGGTCGATCGCGGCTTGCAGTCCAACTGGCAAGGTGACCCCTTCGGCCTGGCCGAGCAGGAACACCAGGTCGGCCTTGCCGTCATGGCGCACGACGATCTGGTCGGCACCATCACGCGCCTCCGGACCCTTGTCGGCCAAATGGGCCCGGCCGAGACCGGCGAGCTTCTTGCGGTACGCGTCG
>JBFJZP010001059.1:0-1094 GCA_041622095.1 Burkholderiaceae bacterium
CACCGTCTGGCAGCGACCCGCAAGCACTGCAGGCAGCGCTGGCGGCCCTGGTTGCCGAACAGCAGAGCTGAGCCGACACGCCGTCGATGGCCGCCATTCACATCACCGATATCGAATCGGCCATCAACTGGTGGCGCGCCCGCAAGCCGTCGCCCGACGGCATCACGGCCTGCGCGGAAGTCCTGGCGCTGGCCGAGATCTACGCACTGATGGTTTATTACCGTGAACCCGAGTGCGACGAGCAGACCATGCCGCCAAAGGCCCGCGAGGCCTGGCTAGGCTGGTACCGGTCGACGCCGGATGCACCCTGCATCGCGATCTGCTCGACCAGCCAGGGTGACGACATCTGCAAGGGTTGCGGGCGCAGTTTCCACGAGGTCCAGCACTGGCCTTCGATGAGCCCGGCAGAAAAACGCGCCACCTGGCGGCGCATCACGCAGGAAGGCACGGCCTGGCGCTTCAACCGATACGCCGAACGCGCGCGCCGTGCCAGCGGCGTCGACCATCCCGATCCGACCAGCTTCGCCAACGGCGAACCCGGCAAGGCCAAATGAGCCTGCCTGCCGAGGCCGATCGGCAGGTGTCGAAGGCGCAGGACGCGGTGAACACGCCCGCGGCCCCGCCGACCTGGCGCCACAGTGCGGCCCAGATCATTCCACTCGCCTGGCCGGTGTTCGTCGGTCAGATTTCGGTGATCGCCTTCGGTACCGTCGACACCTTGCTGGTGGCCCGCGAATCAGCCGCCGATCTGGCCGCCCTTGCCGTCGGCGGGGCGGCCTACATCACGATCTTCATCGGCTTGATGGGCGTCGTGATCGCAGTCGCGCCGATCAGCGGCCAGTTGTTCGGCGGGCGCAAGTTTGCCGCTGCCGGTCACCAGTTGCACCAGGCGGTCTGGCTGGCGCTGGCGCTCAGCCTCGTCGGCAGCACGATCCTGGCGTTCCCCGCACCGTTTCTCGCGCTGGCGCAGGCCACCCCGGCCGTTGCCGAAAAAGCCCGAGACTATCTGCTGGCACTGGCGGTTGCCTTGCCGGCGTCACTGGCCTTTGCCGCATTTCGCGGCTTCAATACCGCGGTGTCGCGACCGAAGGCGG
>JBFJZP010001060.1:0-1094 GCA_041622095.1 Burkholderiaceae bacterium
CCTGCACTTGGAGCTGGACCGTACCAGCCGCCGCCGATTGGCTCGCCAGCCAGGAGCATGCACAGGCCAGCATCGCAATCGTGCGCATCAGGGGTAACCTTCTTCCGCGATGCGGGAAAACTCAAAGTACAAAAAGTGAATGATCACGGCGTGAATCGGTGGGCACCAGACCATGCGTTTATACATGACGGCAAGCGCCCACTAATCCCTCATGCCGCAAGACCGGCAAGCCCTTGATCATCCTTGAAAAGAGCTTGCAGCAAGCCTCGCCGACCAAAGGTCGCCATCAAGAAAATCGCTTGTCGGGAACGTGAAAAATGCCGCGATGCGCCCGGGAATCGCCGCGGTCGCTCGCATGCATTGGCATACTCGCTGTCATGCAAACCATGCGTCCTGTGTCCGGCCATCGCTTCAGCCCATTGCTTGTGCGTCCGTTGCTGCTCTGCGCCATGTGGGCGCTTCTCGGCCAGGCCGCACACGCCGAAACTGGCAAGTTGCGCCTGACCGGCGGCGTCAGCACGATCGAGGGAGCCGCCGGTGGCGGGCTGAGCCCCTGGGCCCTGATCGGCAGCAATGCCACCGCCGGCGAAATCGGTGCGTCGGCCTACCTGACCCGCACCCGCACCCGCGACTACGGCCTGACCAGCTTTGGCGCGACCGTCGGCTGGAACGAACGCGTCGAGTTCTCTCTGGCGCGGCAGGACTTCGATGCCGCACCGGCGGTCGCCCTCAACGGCATCGCGCCGTTCGGCGTCGCGGCCGGACAACATGTCCGGATGGATGTGGTGGGCCTGAAAATCCGCCTGGCCGGCGATGCAGTGCTCGATTCCGACAGCTGGATGCCGCAAATCGCACTCGGCCTGCAATACAAGACGGTGCGACCCGGATCGCTGGGCTCGGTGCTGCGCTTCCTGGGTGCGGACACCCATGGCACGGACGCCTATGTCAGTGCGACCAAGCTGCTGCTGGCCGACAGCGTGCTGATCAACGGCACGCTGCGTGCGACCCGGGCCAACCAGAACGGACTGCTCGGCTTTGGCGCCGGCACAACGGGCAGAGACCACTACAGCCTGCAGCCCGAGTTTGCCATCGCC
>JBFJZP010001061.1:0-1093 GCA_041622095.1 Burkholderiaceae bacterium
ACGTGGCGCCGGGGAAATCGTCGTTGGTGTTGCCGGTGCCCTGCCAGGTGATGGTCCAGCCGCCGTTCTGGTTGGAAATATTGTGGGCGCTCTTGCCGGTGACCAGGATGCGCGCATCGCGGTCCAGCGGCAGGATGTTGTCGTTGTTCTTGAGCAGAACCAGCGATTCCCGCACCGCCTGGCGCGCGACCCTGCGGTGATTCTCCTTGCCCAGCAGGTCGTCCCTGGCACAGGCGGTCTCGGAGGGCATCTTCTTGAACAGGCCCATCAGCGCCTTGTTGCGGAGTACCCGCCGCACGGCGTCGTCGATACGTTCCATCGGGATGCTGCCGTCGAGCACCTGCTGCTTCGTGGTCTGGATGAAACCGGGCCAGTCGAAGGGCACCATGAACAGGTCGATGCCGGCATTGACCGCCTGGGCGCAGTTGCTGTTGCTGCAGCCCGGGACCTGGCCGTGGCCGTTCCAGTCGCCAATGACGTGGCCGCTGAAACCCAACTTATTCTTGAGAATATCGTTGATCAGGTACTGGTTGCCGTGCATCTTTTCGCCGTTCCAGCTGCTGAACGACGGCATCGCCGACATCACGCCGGCCTCCAGGCCGTCGAAATACGGCAGGGCGTGGATGTTGATCAGGTCTTCTTCCGACACCTCGGTATTGCCCTGGTCGGTGCCGTTGGTGGTGCCGCCGTCGCCGACCCAGTGCTTGATGGTCGCGGCGACGCTGCACTCGTCGAGCCGGCCCTGCAGGCCCTCGATGATCGGCGTGGCCAGGCGCGAGACCAGCTCGGGATTCTCGGAATAACTCTCGTAGGAGCGGCCCCAGCGGTCGTCGCGCGCCACCGCCACGGTCGGCGCGAACACCCAGGGCTGGCCCGTGGCGCGGGTCTCGCGGGCGGTGATCTTGCCGATCTTGCGCATCAGTTTCGGGTTGTTGGCAGCGCCGAGGCCAATGTTGTGCGGGAACAGCGTGGCGCCGATCACGTTGTTGTTGCCGTGGACGGAATCGATTCCCCAGATCGGCGGGATGCCGCAGCCGTCCATGCCGGCCTGCCAGTAGGCGTCGGCCAGGTCTCGCCACACCTCTGGGCTGGA
>JBFJZP010001062.1:0-1092 GCA_041622095.1 Burkholderiaceae bacterium
CCGGTTGTTCCGCACCGAGCGCCTGCTCAGTCCCGGGCCCTGGGCCCTGGCCGTGGCGGCGATCTCCGTGGTGGCCAAGGAGGCCATCTACCACTACACCATGCGTGCGGCCAGGCGCCTGCGCTCGGAGATGCTGCGCGCCAATGCCTGGCACAGCCGCAGCGATGCGGTTTCCTCCATCGTGGTGATAGTCGGGGTCGCCGGCACCATGGCCGGGCTCGACTATCTGGACGCCGTCGCCGCGGTGATCGTGGCGTTGATGATCGCCAAGATCGGCTGGGACCTGGGCGCGAACAGCATGCGCGAGCTGATCGACACCGGGCTGAAGGAGGACCGGGTCGACGAGATCCGCGGGGTCATCCACAGCATCGACGGGGTGCGCTCGATGCACATGCTGCGCACCCGCCTGATGGGCGGGTCGGCGCTTGCCGACGTGCACGTGCAGGTCGACCCGCGGCTGAGTGTTTCCGAGGGGCACCAGATCGGCGAAACCGTGCGCGCCCGGCTGATCCGGCGCATCGACGAGGTCCACGACGTGACCGTGCACATAGATCCGGAAGACGACGAGGTCAACCCCAGCTGCGCCCACCTGCCGCTGCGCCGCAAGCTGTTGGAGGAACTGCGTCCCCTGTGGCGCGAGGTACCTGCGGCCGAGCGCATCGAGGGGCTGACCCTGCACTACCTCAAGGGCAAGGTTCATCTGGACCTGCTGTTGCCCTTGCCGGCCGACGCCGACCTGGCCCGGACCCTGGCCGAGCAGGCACAGCTGGAGGCGGCGTGCCGGCAGCTCGAAATGATCGGCCAGGTCCGGGTCTGCTATCGCATTGCACCAGAATAGTGCGATGATGGGCACCGTTGCACCGTAGCAGGGCGGCGCTCGGGGCTGCATCGGCCTAAACGGCTGATTTTGGACCAATTTGCTGCCCTATCTTGTGGCATGCATCCTGCTGTGCAAGGCCCTGCAATTGTTCAGCGGCCGCCGCCGCTACCACCGAACGAGCTTGGAGGACTGACCGAATGTCTGGCAGTGACGTGTTGAAGATGATCGAAGAGAACGGCGTGAAATTCGTCGACCTGCGGTTCACCGATACC
>JBFJZP010001063.1:0-1091 GCA_041622095.1 Burkholderiaceae bacterium
CTCGGACACCGGCATGTAGTCCAGGCTGCCGGGATTGGCGCGTTGGCGGATTTCCGCCCACAACACCACCAGCGTCTTCTGGACCGTGGCAAAACCGGAGTGCGCCGGCCCGTGGCGCGTGAGCTGCAACGGCAGGTCGGTCAAGGCCGGCGTCATGAATCGCTGGCATCGCTGCACGCCCATGCTGGCCATCTGCGCCAAGGCGATCGCACAGCTGTCCAGCGCCAGCGCGACCGCGGGCAGGTGGAAGTTGCCGGTCGACAACATCAGCGCCTCGTCGACCATGACCAGCGGGCTGTCCGCCGCGCTGTTGAGCTCGACCTCGATCTGCTGACGCGCGGTGTCGGCCGCAGCCTGGGCCGCACCATGCACCTGCGCCACGACGCGGAACGACAAGGGATCCTGGACGCGCCGGGCGTTGCCGGGTGTCAGCAACTGGCCACCTTCGAGGAGCTGGCGCAAGCGCGCAGCCACCTCCACCTGCCCAGCGGCAGGCCGCGCCGCCGCCGTCTCCACGCGCAACGGAGATGCGTTGGCCCGGTAACCCTCGTAACTCAAGGCGATCGTGGCCAGCCAGGCATCCATGGCCTGCAACAACGCGTGCACCACCAGGGCGCCACGTGCCGCGGTCGCTGCGTTGGCGCTGAACAAGGCCAGGCCGTCCTTGGCGCCGAGCGTGACCGGCTGCAGGCCGGCGCGCGCCAAAGCCTCCGCACCATCGAGCACCTCGCCCTGGTATTGCGCCCGTCCTTCGCCAAACAGTGGCAAGGCCAGGTGCGCCAGCAAGGGCATGTCGGACACGCCGATCGAGCCCCAGCGCGGCACCACCGGATGCACCCGGCGATTGAGCAAATCGACACAGGCCTGCAGCACCTGTGGGGCGATCCCGGAGCCGGCCTGCACCAGGCCGGCGATGCGGGCGAACTGCATTGCGCGCACCGAGACCACATCGTAGGGTTGGCCAACCGCCAGCGAACGGGCCCGCACCGCGCGGCGCTGGTAGGCCTCCAGGTCGGCTGGCGCCAGCTTGGCACCGGTATTCGCGCCCAGTGCGGAATTCAGGCCGTAGATCGGGGGACCGTCCGCCGCCA
>JBFJZP010001064.1:0-1090 GCA_041622095.1 Burkholderiaceae bacterium
AGGCTGGTGAAGGGCAGGCTAGGCATGGTGGCTACTCCTGTCGTCGTTCAACTGCCGCTGGCCCGCGCCTGCGTCTGCACCACCGATACCGGGCCCTGCGGCGCCTGGTCGGCGGCCAGGCACAGGCCTACGCTGTCTTCGGCCAGCGTGGGTGTGCCGTTGACGGTGCAGCGCACATTGGGCTTGACCCACTGCACCTTGACACATGGGTGCGGCACCGTGCCGCTGGGCGCGGGAATCTGGAATGGGCAACCGGCGATCGTGAAGGTGTCGCTGAACAGGGCCAGCGCGGCGGTCGCCTGCACGCTGGAGTTGCTGGCGACGATCGTCACCGTGCCGCCGTGCGGGCATTGCAGCGACGATGCGGAGGTGAGCAGAGCGGCCATGTGTCATCCTCAGGTGACCTTGAAGGCACCGTTGTTGATGGTCACGCCGGACGCGCCGACCTCGACCTTGCCCGGCGCCGATTCCGAGACCACGCCGGCCGCGCCGACGCTGTGGGTTGCGCCGCCGGCTTCGGTCTTGACGTCCATGCTGAGCGTGATGGTGGCGCCGCTTGCGTTCTGGATCACGATCTCGCCGAGCGCGTCGTCGATCTTCAGCGTGGCTTGTGCGGTCACGATCAGCTTGGTCTCCGGAGTCGTCGCGTCGCTCGGCAGGTCGCCTTGCGCCCAATAGCAGCCGGTCCAGATCGCACGCGAGACATCGCCGCCCTCGAATTCGACCCAGACCCCGGCGCCGATCGGCGGAATGAAGAAGAAGCCGACGCCTGGGCCGGCGTAAGGCACGCATGGCCGCGCCCAGACCGGGCTGGAACCGAGCACCGCCGGGCAGCTGACCTGCAGGCGGCCCATGTTCTGCTGGTCGATGTTCGACACCACCTGGCCGGCATATTTGCCGTAGACCTTGCTCAGCAGCGCGTGTTGCAGATCGAGCATCAGGGTGTCGTCGGACATGGGCAGCCTTTCAGTTCCATCCGTTGCGCAGCAGCGTGATGTCCATCCAGTGGTCGTCGTCGTCGATGTGGTGGACGACGCGACCGACCATATATTTGCCCGAGTGACGCGTGCCGGCGCCGTGCAGTTCGATC
>JBFJZP010001065.1:0-1086 GCA_041622095.1 Burkholderiaceae bacterium
GAAGCGGTGCTGGTGCAGTTCAATCCGACCTCCCTGTCCTACTCGGTGCAGAACACGCTGGAGAAGAAAGGCCGCGACGCCAATGCCAAGCAGTTCGTGTCGCAGACCACCGCCAAGCTCGAGTTCGACCTGGTGTTCGACAGCACCCATGACGGCGGCGACGTGCGCGCCGAGACCGACCGCATCAAGCAGTTCCTGAATCCCGGCGACAAGCGCAGCAACAAGGACCAGGCACCGCCGCTGGTGGGTTTTCGCTGGGGCACCTTCGTGTTCAAGGGCATCGTCGAATCGTTCAAGGAAAGCCTGGACTTCTTCTCGTCCGAGGGTGTGCCGCTGCGCTCCGGGCTGAAGATCGCACTGGCCTCGCAGGACCCGAAGGATGTTTTCGCCGCGCTGCCGCCCGGTCATCCGGATGCAGCCGCCGCGGCGGGCGGCAACGTCAGCCTGGCAAGCGTCCCACCCAGGGGCACCAGCGCGATGGCGTCGCAAGGCGGCAATCCCGGCGCGGGTCGGGCGCTGGCGGCGGCCAACGGGTTCGAGAACATGCGCAGCCCGGGTGTCGGCGTGGCCGCCGTGGCAGGCGGGGGCATCGAACTCAAGGCTGCGGCCAGTTTTTCCGCCGGCGCATCGGCAGGTGTCGGGCTGGGAGCGGGCATCGGAGCGGGCGTTGGCGTTGGTGCCGGACTGGGTGCGGGTGCCAGCGGCGCCACCAGCCTGCAGGCATTCGCCGGCCTGGGCGCGAGCAAGACACCGGGCACCGTGCGCATCAACGCAGCAGCACTGCAGGTGGGCGCGCCAAGCGCCGCCGCATCGGTGGGCAGCGGATTCACCTTGGGTGGCAAGGCGGTGGGCGCGGCGTCTTCCGGCATGAAAGCCGACATGGGTGCCGCTACCCGCATCAAGTTCGACTAGCACAACACCGCAAAGGAAACGCCATGCCCGTGATGATCGAAGAACTGGAAGTACAGGCGCAGCCGCAACCGGCCCCGGCGCCGAGCCTGGCGAACGCCCCCCAGGCTGGCGGCGCGGTCGATGAGCGGACCTTGCTGGCCGCACTGGCAACCGAGCGCTGGCGCCAGGAGCGCC
>JBFJZP010001066.1:0-1083 GCA_041622095.1 Burkholderiaceae bacterium
CGTGCCGAGTGAGTGAATGAAGCTTTTATTTTTTACCACGTAAATCACGGACGTTGCTGTGCCTGCCGTGTTTTCAGTGGCCAAGGGTTTTTTGAATGAGTGCCAAAGCCGACACAATTCAATTCGACGTCGTGACCTACATGCAGGCCGTCGGACAGCGCGCACGCATCGCGGCGCGTGCCATGAGCCGGGCCGAGACCGGTGCGAAGAACGCGGCGCTGCTGGCGATGGCGGATGCCATCGAGGCCGCGCGCGCCGAACTGATCGCGGAAAACCGCAAGGACCTCGACGCCGGCCAGGCGCGCGGGTTGGATGCGGCACTGCTGGATCGTCTGGAACTTACGCCAGCGCGCATTGCCGGTATGGCCGAAGGCCTGCGCCAGATTGCGGCGCTGGCCGATCCGGTCGGCAGTATCAGCGATATGAACTATCGCCCCAGTGGTATTCAGGTCGGTCGTATGCGGGTGCCGCTGGGTGTGATCGGCATCATTTACGAATCACGCCCCAACGTCACGGCCGACGCGGCGGGCCTGTGCCTGAAATCCGGCAATGCCGCCATTCTGCGCGGTGGCTCCGAAGCGCTGCATACCAATCAGGCCATCGCCGCCTGCGTCCACGAAGGACTGAAAACCGCGGGCTTGCCCACCACGGCCGTGCAGGTCATTGAAACAGCCGACCGTGCCGCGGTCGGCGAATTGATCACGATGCAGGACTATGTCGATATCATCGTGCCGCGCGGCGGCAAGGGCCTGATCGAACGGCTGATGCAGGAATCGCGCATCCCGATGATCAAGCACCTGCATGGCGTGTGCCATGTCTATATCGATGACCAGGCGAATCCGGAGAAGGCGCTGCGCATTGCCGACAATGCCAAGACGCAGCGGCTGGGCACCTGCAACACCATGGAAACGCTGCTGGTGGCGCGCGCCATCGCGGCAAGCATCCTGCCGCCGCTGTGCAAGATATATGCGGACAAAAAAATCGAGCTGCGTGGCGACGATGCCCCGGACGAGCCGATCCAGACCCTGGCGTTCCAGCGCGTGCTCCAGTCGACGGCGCTCCACGTGCAGAGCGCGGGCAAGA
>JBFJZP010001067.1:0-1076 GCA_041622095.1 Burkholderiaceae bacterium
AGCCGTCTTCAGCGCCGACGTGGCCCCGAATGAGGCGTTCACGCTGGACCTGCCCGCGGGCGAATACCTGGTCAGCGCCTTCATTCGCTGGGTAGCGCCGGGCGGCGACGCCGGTTATGGTTTTCTGATCGAGGCGGTCACGGGGGCGGTGGGACAGAGCAGGAGGTCGTGCTGTCCGAAGAATTGCGACAGGTGCCTGCCGAGTTGTTCGCGGCGCTGCAGCGCTTGCGCCAGAGCCAAGGTGGTGCAGCATGCACCGGCTTCAATCTGCTGCACCAGATCGGGATCGATGTCGGAGCGTCGGTTTGGCAGGTATTGCCCATAGAGGGCGTGCAGGCCGGCATGCTGGAAGGCATTGACTGGATAGTCATCGATGTCGGCTGGCCAGGCCGGGTCGCTGTCGGTGATGACCCAGCCATCATCTCGAAGGCGATCGATGCAGGCCTGCAGGGTTGCCAGCACGTCGGCGTCGATAAGGTGCCCGCAACCCAGCCGCGGGCTCCAGGCAATGCGCAGTTCGCGGGCTGGTGCACGATGGCATGTTGTGTGGGCACCGAGCGCCACGGGCAAGGGCGGCGAGCTGCCTTCGCCGGCATCGAAGCAGGTGAGGTGATCAAGCGCCCATGCGCAGTCGCCCACGTTGCGCGCCAGCAGCCCGACCACCGACACACCATAGTTCGGCTCGGCAAAGCCCCAGGGATGCGGCACCAGTCCAGGCGAAGGCTTGTGGCCGACCAGCCCGGTGTGAGCGGCTGGGCGGCGCACCGAGCCGCCGGCATCGGTGCCGATCGCCAGCAGGCCGATCCCGGCAGCCAGTGCCGATGCGCCTCCACCGGTGGATCCGCCGGGTGTCAGGTCGGGGTGCGTGGGATGGCGGGTGGCACCGTAGACCTTGTTGTCGGTGACGCCCTTGCAGGCGAATTCCGAGCAGTTGGTAATGCCCAGCATCACGGCGCCCAGTTGCCGCAATCGGGCGACTACCCAGGCATCACGAGGGGCGATGAACTCGGCGAACAGGCGTGATCCCTGCGTGATGCGCCGGCCCTCGACCCAGACGTTGTCCTTGATCGTGACGG
>JBFJZP010001068.1:0-1075 GCA_041622095.1 Burkholderiaceae bacterium
CCACCGGCAGATCGCGCAGCTGGTCGACACGCTGGCGCATCGCCTCGGGCAGGCGCAGCAAGACCTCGACCTGGTCGCCGGTCGGCGTCGTCCAATACGTCGCCACCTCGCCATTGACGTAGGCACGCAGGCTGGACGCCAGCTGCGGCGCGGTGATCCCGAGTTCGCGCACCGCGCCGGGCTGCAGGCGCACCGCATAAGCTGGCAGCCCCGGCTTGACCGACAGCTCGACATCGGTGATGCCGGGAATCTTCGCCACGCTGGCGGCGAAGTCGCGCGCAATCTGCGCCAGTCCCTCGGGATCGTTGCCGAGGATGGCCACGTAGATCGGCCGGTCGAAGCCGACCGAGATTTCTATGCCCGGGATGCTCGCGATCTGTTCGCGGATCGCATCCTCGATCTGCTTCTGGCTGCGTTTTCGCTGGCTGCGTTCGACCAGGCCGATATTGATCGAGGCCTGGTTGCGCCCCACCGACAGGCCGTTGCCGGTGCCGCCTATGCTGGTGGCGATATTGCGAACCTCCGGAAAGCTGGCGACCACCGCTTCGACCTGGCGCACCTTGGCATCGCTGCGTTCCAGGCTGGAACCCACTGGCATGCGGATCGACAACTGCGTGAAGCCCTGGTCGGTTTGGGGAACGAACTCGGTGCCCACCAGCGGCGCCAGTGCCACCGCGCCGAGCAAGCTGGCCAGGCCGACAGCGACGACCACGCCGCGCGGCGTCAAGGTGGCGCGCCGCCAGCGCCGTGCCTGTGTGCGATCGCGGCGCGAGTCCGCAGCAAACGGCCGGCCCCAGGCGGGCAGGGGAAGTTGCCAGCGGCGCGTGCTGAAGGCCCAGTGGATCAGGCGCTCGTACAGGACATGCAGCGCGTCCATGCCACGGTCGGTCAGACGGATCGCGTGGCCCAGGCCCCAGACCGACCTGAGATTTGCCGCCGGAGGATCCTTCCAGACCGACGACAACATCGGGTCGAGCGTGAAGCTGACGAACAGCGACACCAGCACCGCCACCGTGACCGTGATGCCGAACGGGAAGAAGAACTTGCCGACGATGCCGCCCATGAAAGCGACCGG
>JBFJZP010001069.1:0-1074 GCA_041622095.1 Burkholderiaceae bacterium
AGCAGCTGCGGGGAGTTGATCGCGCCGCCGGAGAGAATGACTTCGCGCTCGCAGTGCGCCTGCATGCTCTGACCGTTGTGCACGTATTCGATGCCGACCGCCCGCTGGCCGTCCAGCAGGATGCGGGTGGCCTGGGCGCCGGTGATCACGTGCAGGTTGGGCCGCGTGTCACGAATCGGGCTGAGGTAGGCGCGCGCGGCGGACCAGCGTCGGCCATCGTCCTGGGTGACCTGGTACAGGCCGGCGCCTTCCTGTTCCGCGCCATTGAAGTCCTGGTTGCGCGGCAGGCCGCACTGGGTGGCGGCCTCGACGAATTTCAGCGAGGTCGGGTTCGGTTCGCGGGCATCGCTGACGTGCAGCGGCCCTCCCGTGCCATGCCAGTGGTCGGCGCCGCGCGCATTGTGCTCGTTGCGGCGGAAGTAGGGCAGCAGATCCGCGTAGGACCAGCCGTTGTTGCCCTGGGCCGCCCACTGGTCGTAATCGGCCGGATTGCCGCGAATGTAGACCATGGCGTTGACCGAGCTGGAGCCGCCCAGGGTCTTGCCGCGGGGCCAGAACAGACTGCGATTGGCCAGCTGCTTCTGCGGTGCGGTGTCGTACAGCCAGTTGTGCTTCTCGCTCTGCATCAGCATCAGCACGCCGAAGGGCATGTGGATGAAGAAGCTCTTGTCCTCGGGGCCGGCTTCCAGCAGCAGCACCCGGGTATCCGGGTTCTCGCTCAGCCGGTTGGCGAGCACGCAGCCGGATGAGCCGGCACCGACGATGATGTAGTGGTACATGGTCACTCCAGGCGCTGGCGGATGACCAATGTAGGCGCCGCTGACCGATCGGTCAATTGCGTGCGGGCCAGCGCCTTCAGGGTACGGCGAGGCGGCGCACGTGGTGGAAGTTGGCGTTCTCGGTCGCATCGAAGCCCGGGTCGCCGGGATCGTCGCCATTGTCACCGTCGGCGATCCACAGGGTGGCGTCATCGGGCGCGATGGCCAGGCCTTCCATGCCCGAGAAGCGGGCATTGCTGCCGGTGTCGTCGACGAAGCCGCGCATGCCGGCGGCGCCGGCCTGGGTGAATACCGA
>JBFJZP010001070.1:0-1073 GCA_041622095.1 Burkholderiaceae bacterium
AATGCGGCGCCCATGGCCAGGGATGCCACGATGATCAGTATGACCTGGGTGCTGAGGGCGCTCATGGCGTCCTTCCAGCTCAGGCAGCCGGTCAGGAGGAGGGCGGCCATGCCGAGTACGGCGCTGATTTCGATGGGCATGATGTCCAGCGCGGCCAGCGCGACGACGGCGAGCATGATCATCAGTGCCAGCGGCGCCTTGCGCGTGCTGGGCAACTGGATGCTGCCGTCCAGCACGAGGAAATCCGCCGTCTCCTTGAGTTCGCGCAGGTTCTGAGGCGTGGACTGCACCAGCAGGACGTCGCCGGTGCGCAGGCGCACCTCGTCCAGCCCCGGCGACTTGCGGGCCTGCGATTCCTCGTAGCGGTCCAGTGCGAGCAGCCGCAGGCCATACTTGGCCCGCAGCCGGGCCTTCCCGATGCGCACGCCATTGAGCTGCGAGGCGGGCGTTATCGCGACTTCCGCGATCTGCTGCCCTTCGGCGCTGAGCGGATGCTCTGCATCCACCGCCTGGTCGCCGGAAAACAGCGTGCCGCCGAGCATCCGGGCGAATTCCCGCAGGTTTGCCTGCGTGTCGCTGGTGGTGATCCGGTCGTCGGCCTTGAGCACGACGTCGGGCAACGGGTTGATGAATACGCCGCGGCCGCGCTGCACGGATTCCACCTTCATGCCCTCGCCGGCGCGCAGAATGGCCTCCGCCAGCGTCCTGCCCACCACCGGGCTGCCCTCGTCCAGCCTGATCTGCGCCGTGTAGAGGCGGGATACCGTGCCGCTCATGGGCGGCTGGTGCTCGGGCGTGATCCGCGGCGCGAGCAGCCACAGGTAGAGAACGGCAAAAAAACCGGCGATGCTGGCCGGCCCCAGGAAGTCGAACATGTTGAACGCGTCCATGCCGAGATCCGCCGCCACGTTGACGACCAGCAGGTTGGTTGAGGTGCCGATGGTGGTCGCCATGCCGCCGATCAGCACCGCGTAGTTCATGGGCAGCAAGGTGTGCGAGGCGCTGCTGCCGGTACGCATCGCCACCGACAGCAGGACCGGCATCATGAGCACGACGACCGGCGTGTCGTTGAG
>JBFJZP010001071.1:0-1072 GCA_041622095.1 Burkholderiaceae bacterium
ACCATTGACATAACCCATCTGCAGGCCGTCGATCAACAGGCCGTAGTACTGCGCAAACTCGCGCGTGCCCTGCAGGTAAGGGGCCGGATGGGTCTGCTGGAAATAGCGCGTCATCGGGCGCGGGAAATGCACCGCGTCCTGCGTCCACGGCCCGGGCCCCGGGGGCTCGAACAGCAGGTGGCTCATCGTGTCGGACGCTGTCATGTCGTCTCCTTGTCATGGGGCGGACCACGCGTCATCGGCGCAGCATGCCGTGAACCCACCCTGGCCTGCGGCGGACAGGTGCAGCAGAGTGCAAGACTATGGTCGCAGAAAAAGGCGACTGCCGCCAGTCGCGGCGTCAAGGGACGGCGATGCGCTGGCGCGTGCATGCCCGCTGGCCGCAACCGTTTGGCGGGCCAGCGCAGCCACGGGGTGGCGGCGCCGATGAAGGAGGCGCCGCAGACCTTCGACGCCGGGCCGGTTGGCTGCGCTGGCCCGGCACGGTTGACCCGGCCGGGCCGAGCGCATCGGCCCCTTCTGTCACTTCAGGTCGAAGCGGTCCAGGTTCATGACCTTGGTCCAGGCGGCGACGAAGTCCTGCACGAAGCTGGCCTGCGCGTCGCTGCTGGCATACACCTCGGCCAGTGCCCGCAGCTGCGAGTTGGAACCGAATACCAGGTCGACCACGGTGCCGGTCCACTTCAGCTTGCCGGTGCTGCGGTCGATGCCTTCGAGCACGGCTTCGGATTTCGCCGAACGTTGCCACTTTGTGCGCATGTCGAGCAGGTTGACGAAGAAGTCGTTGGTCAACACACCCGGCGTCTGCGTGAAGACGCCGTGGCAGCTGCCGCCGGTATTGACGCCGAGCACGCGCATGCCGCCGACCAGCACCGTCATCTCTGGCGCGGTCAAGGTCAGCAGGTTCGCCTTGTCGACCAGCAACTCCGCAGCCGAGGCTTCCAGGCCCTTGCGCGCATAGTTACGGAAACCGTCGGCGGCCGGCTCGAGCACTGCGAATGACTCGACGTCGGTCTGCTTCTTCGATGCGTCCATGCGCCCTGGCGCAAACGGCACCTTGACCTTGTGGCCG
>JBFJZP010001072.1:0-1072 GCA_041622095.1 Burkholderiaceae bacterium
CCGCAACACCGCGTTGATGTAGCTGTTGTCCGGGTCGTAGAAGTTGTTGACGTTGGCGCGAAAACTCAGGTCGCGGAAGAAGAACTGGTTGACCGCGCGCAGCTTTTGCAGCGGCACCGCATCGGCCGGCACGCGGCGCTTGAGCCGCGCCAGCAGTTGATCGACCTCGCCCAGCACCTGCTGCACATCCAGATCCGGGTATTCATCCTGGGCCAGGCTGACCGCGGCCTCGAGCAGGGGAAATTCAGCGTCGCTTTGTACCAGCGACGCGAAATACTCCAGTGGCGTCGGTACAGAGTAGGACAGTTGCATTAAACGTGTCTCCGGGTTTGCACCGTGGCGGCCACACGGGTCGCCACCCACACATTGTGCCGCCGATCCACCAGCCTGCCAAATCGGCACGGCAGCAACCGTACCGGTGCTTGGGAATACTCAGAAGCGCCGGAACTGGCCCAGTTTCAAGCCGGTGCCCCACAGGGCCAGGAAATAGATCAGTGCCGAGACCAGCATCACCAGCGCCATCAGGCCGATGCGTTGCAGCTCATGCACATCCGGGCCGACCCAGGACACGGCGCGGGTCGACCAGATCAGGAAAATCGCCAGCAATGCGGTGGCCGCGATCACCTGGAAGAAGAACATCGACCAGCCGGCTGACGGCGTGTAGCGGCCACGCCGGATCAGGCCCCACAACAAGGCGCCGGCGTTGACCAGCGCGCCCAGGCTGATCGCCAGTGTCAGGCCGGCATGGGCATACAGCGGCACCAGCACCAGGTTGAACATCTGCGTCACGATCAGGACCATGATCGCAATGCGCACCGGTGTGCGGATGTCCTGGGTGGCATAGAAACCGGGCGCGAGAACCTTGATCGCGACGATGCCCAGCAGGCCGGCGCCGTAACCCATCAATGCCCGGGTGGTCTGCTGCACATCCTGCACCGAGAACGCGCCGCGGTTGTACAAGGTCGCCACCAGCGGTTCGGCGAACACCAGCAAGGCCACGGTGCAAGGCAATGCCAGCAACACCACCAGGCGCAGGCCCCAGTCGAGCATGTCGGAATACCGTTGCGCGTCC
>JBFJZP010001073.1:0-1070 GCA_041622095.1 Burkholderiaceae bacterium
CAGGCTTGATCGATTCGCCTATGGCGCGGCGTCAATCCGCCGCAACTATTCGTGCGGCGCAGCGCTGTACCAAGAATACGAAACGTGCGCCAGCCGCGGCATTGCCAAGGCCAGACTGATCCAGTTCGGTTGTCATGCTGCTTGAGCGAACAATTCTCCCCGCCCACCTCGGCCTGACCGCCATCTTCCTCTCCACCTTTCTGGAGCTGATCGGATACTTCATGTTGCTGCCCTGGTTGCTGCTGCAACTCAAGGGCGCCGAGGTATCGACCACCGTCGCCGGCCTGTTTGCCGCCAGTGGCTGGGCCGGTATCTTCATCTTCACGCCGTTCAGTTCCTGGGTGGCGCAAAAACTGGGGAGCCGTCCAGCCTTGTGGCTGGCCGCCGGCATTCCAGCCGTCGCCTCGACCGGTTTCCTGCTGACCGACCACCTCCCCACCTGGTTCCTGCTGCAACTGCTGACCGGTGCCGCCTCCGGTTTGCGCTGGGTACTGGCCGAGGCGGTCGTCGCGGAGTTCGCGCCGCCGGCGCGGCGCGGACGTTATGTCGGCCTGTTCGAGACCATGGTCGGCACCACCTTCGTGATCGGCCCGGCGATTCTGGTCTGGGTCGGGCCGACCAGCCTGCACGGCCTGTGGACAGCGATCGGCTTCATCATGGCAGGGCTGCTCTGGAGTTTCCTGATTCCGGCCCTGCCGGACGCGGATGATGCCGCCACCTCGCATGTCGGCATCCGGGGTGTATGGCAGGCACTGGTCCGGCATCCGATCATCATGCTGGCCGGCTTCGTCGGCGGATTCTTCGAAAGCGGCATCACCTCGATCCTGCCGCTGTACGGCCTGACGCTGGGCCTGGACGCCAGCGCGGCCGCCTTGCTGGTTGCCGCCAGCGGACTGGGCAGCGCGTTGATGATGTTGCCGATCGGCATCTGGGCCGATCGATTCGTCGACCCGGCGGCCGGCCGGCGCCAGTTGATGATGGCGCTGGCCTTTCTGACCCTGCTGGCCACCTGCCTGGTGCCGCTGGTAGCGCCGATCCTGTGGCTGGCCTGGCCACTGGTCTTCCTGTGG
>JBFJZP010001074.1:0-1070 GCA_041622095.1 Burkholderiaceae bacterium
GCAGCGGCAACCGCGCCATGGCCCAGCCGCATTAGTGCATTGCAACATACGCATGCGTATGTGGTACACTCGGCGGCCCTGCCCGGGTCCGCGCCTCTGCACGCCGATATAATGCGCGGCTCTGCCGGACTCTTCAGAACGCCAGACTGGCCAGCGGCCGGTCCGATTGGGAGCAAGTGATGACTGTGGAACGCGATGTCATGGAATTTGATGTCGTCATCGTCGGTGCCGGACCTGCGGGCCTGGCCACGGCGATCCGACTCAAGCAGCTGGACCCCGAGCGCAACGTCTGCGTGCTGGAAAAAGGTCCCATCGTCGGCGCCCACATCCTGGCCGGGGCCGTGATCGAGCCGCAGGCCCTGGACGCCCTGCTGCCGAACTGGAAGGACAATCCGCCGGAAGTCTGCGTGCCGGTGGCGAAGGACGAGGTGCACATGATGTCGGCCACCGGCAGCATCAAGTTCCCCATCGTGCCGCCGCAGATGAACAATCACGGCAACTACATCATCTCACTGGGCGCGCTGACCCAGAAGCTGGCCGAGGCCGCCGAGGAGCTGGGGGTCGAAATCTACCCGGGCTTCCCGGCCCGCGAGCCGCTGTACAACGACGCCGGCGAAGTCATCGGCGTGCGCACCGGCGACATGGGCGTGGACCTCAACGGTCAGCCCAAGGATTCCTACACCCCCGGCATGGACCTGCACGCCAAGATCACGGTCTTCGCCGAGGGCTGCCGCGGCTCCTGCTCCAAGGAACTGATCAGCAAGTTCGGCCTGGACAAGGATGCGGACCCGCAGACCTATGGCATCGGCATCAAGGAACTGTGGTCGGTACCGGAAGGCCAGTGCCATGAGGGCCTGGTCATGCACACCATGGGCTGGCCACTGGACAGCAAGACCTATGGCGGCAGCTTCGTCTATCACCTGAACGACAATCGCATCGCGATCGGTTTCGTCGTCGGCCTGGACTACGAGGACGCCGATCTGCGGCCGTTCGAGAAATTCCAGGAGTTCAAGAACCATCCCAAGATCAAGGCGATGCTGCAGGGCGGCGAGATCGTCTCCTACGGCGCC
>JBFJZP010001075.1:0-1069 GCA_041622095.1 Burkholderiaceae bacterium
AGCTCGTCGCTGCTTTTGATCAGCGCGACGAGGCGCTCGGTGTACTGGGCCTCCTGTCCGAACAGCTGGCCGGGCTTCGTGCCTTGGAACGGCAACCGCGCTTCGCCGCTCTTCAGAGCCTTCATCGCGATCCGTTTGCCGCGCCAGCGCGCCATCTCCGCATCGCCGAGCGCCAGCATGTCGGTGCCGTCAAAATGCACCGCGCCGTCGAGCCGCGTGATGTTGGACGGCAGCAGGCGCATCAGGCAACTGGCCAGGCTGGATTTGCCCGACCCGGACTCGCCGACCACGCCCAGGATGCGACCGCGGCCGATGTCCAGGTCGATGCCGCGCAGGATATGGGCGGTGCCGCGCGGCGTCGACGCTTCCAGCCGCAGCCCGCGGATACGTACCAGCGGCTCGGCGCCCTGCGATGCGCCCTGCGGCCTCATCCGTGGTCCCGGCCGATACGCGGGTCGACCGCGTCGCGCAGCGCCTCGCCGAACAGCGTGAAACCCAGCGTCGCCACGGCCAATGCCGAACTGGCCACCACCACCGGCACCCAGGTCTGCGACAGGTACTGGTACCCGTCCTGGATCAGCGTGCCCCAGCTCGCCAGCGGCGGGCGCACGCCCAGGCCGAGGAAGGACAGGCCGGCCTCGATCGTGATCACGACCGGGATGTCCATCGAGGCCAGGATCACCAGCGGCCCCAGGATGTTGGGCAACACATGGTGGAACACCATGCGCGGCCAGGACGCCCCCAGGATGCGCTCCGCCTCCAGGAACGGCGCGCTGCGCAGCGTCAGCACCTGCGAGCGCGCGACGCGGCCGAAATGCGGCACCAGCGTGACCGCGACGATGAACACCACGATCGTCAGCGAGGGCCCGAACACTGCCACCACCGCCAGCGCCAGGACGACACTGGGAAAGGACGAGATCACGTCGAACACGATCAGCACAAACCGTTCGCTGCGCGGCGGCAGGTAGCCGGCCAGGATGCCCAGCGCGGTGCCGATGCCCAGTGCCAGTGCAATCGCCGAGATTGTGGTGACCATGGCCACCGAGGCGCCGTGCACCATGCGCGAAAA
>JBFJZP010001076.1:0-1066 GCA_041622095.1 Burkholderiaceae bacterium
CCAATCCCCATCCGGTTTCTGAAAGGCCGTCCCATAGTGATAGTAGTCCAGATTCATGCGAACGCCGTGCGCAGCCTGCACGCGAGCGGTCTCAACCCAGCCATCCCAGAGAATCCGGTGCGTGCGCACGGTTGGAGACACGGGGCCATAGCCCAGACCGGTAAACTCCTGCCAGTATCGCGACCAGCCGAGTTCCAGGCCATCCTCAACGTAGGGATGCAGACCGAATTCGTGGCCGCGTCCGAGCCAGCGGCGGCTATCGGCCGGCGTAGGCCGGCTTCCACGGAGCGCATCACCAACCCCGGGCAGGTCTGCGGCCAGGCTGCGCGCACGCTTGAGCGCCCGGCGCAGATCGTCATTCAGCGACGGAGCATAGTACACCGACATGTGTCCGCCGTAGCGCTCAATCCGGCTGAGGACGTCCTCCACCGCTGCCGCGGTGGCGTCGTGCGCATCGCCGGTAGCGACCAGCAGCGAGTTGGCGCCGGCAGGAAAATACCACAGGCGCGGCAGAGGCAAGGCGTCATCCACCAGCTCGACGGCCAGCCGGCTGAACAGCCGCATTTGCTGATCGGCCTGCGGCGAGGCGATCCGCTCCAGATCGATCCAATCGACAAAGGCATCGCAGGCCCGAATGCCGACTCGGCCGTCCCGTTCCTGGTTGGCCCAGGCCGGGTTGCCCTGACGGGTCAACGCCACACTGCGGGCGAGGTCGAACGCCCAGATGACCGCGCGGCCCCCCGCCGCATTCTGCCATACGGTCACGGCTGGAAAGTCGCGCTGGGCCTGCGCGGTCTGCGACAGCCACGCCACCGCCTGCGCGCCGGCAAGTCGATAGTGATCCGCCGAACCATGAAACTGAAGGGCATCTTCGCTGAAGGCCCCGCTGGCCTGGCCGGCAGGCTCCGGCACGATGTAACCGTCGGACGTGCTGCCGGCCTGTTGCTCCAGGCCAAAGCGCTCCGCCAGCCGCGCCTCGGGGCGCATGGCAATGAGGTGGCCGCCGCGCCCGACGTACGCTGCCAGCGTTTCGATCTGGCGCGAGTCGAGCGGGCCTTCCGCCAGC
>JBFJZP010001077.1:0-1066 GCA_041622095.1 Burkholderiaceae bacterium
CACGGCCTGGCAGGCCTTGCAGCCGCTGTCGCAGGGCGAGTCGGCAATGACCGGCTTGCCGCGATAGCCTGGCGGATTGGCCCGGCGCGGATCGGGGATGAACTGCGATCCTTGCGAGGCACGGACCTTGATCGATTTCAGCATGCGCTTGCCCTGGCCATTCGGCTACAAATCGTTTCCGCAATACGAGAGGTCGAAGCTCTTGTTGCAGATCGGGAAGTCGGAGATCTCGTTCTCGCGCACGGCCTGAGCCAGCCCGAACCAGTTGAACAGCGATGGGTCCTGCACCTTGTAGTGCAGCAACTGCCCGTCGGTGCCGGTCTCCAGCGCCTGCACGACCGGCCCGCGGAAACCCTCGCGCACGGTGACGCACAGCGTGTCCGGGTAGAAGGGACCACACTGCTGCAGCGTGGCATTGCCCGGGTCAAGCTCGGTGGTGGCCAGCACCCGGTCGAGCCAGCGCAGCGACTCCTCGATCTCGCGCATGCGCACACGCAGGCGGGCCCAGCAGTCGCCGCTGCTCTCGGTGATCACGTCGATGCGGTGGTCGGTGTACAAGCGGCCCGGCAGGTCCCGGCGTGCATCGACCGGCACGCCGCTGGCCCGCGCTGCCAGCCCTGCCAATCCGATCTCCAGCGCGGCCTTCGTGCTCACCGTACCCGTGTGCTGCAGGCGCGACTGCACGCTGAGCGCCGTCAGCATCAGCTCGTTGACCTCGGCGAAGTCCTTGCCGAAGGCGGCCAGCGTCTGCAGCAGGCCGCGCCGCTGTGGCTCGTCCAGCGCATGGCGCACGCCACCGGGACGCAGCCAGCCGCGGCCGAAGCGATTTCCGCACACCTGCTGCGTGGCATTGATGATCGCGGTGCGCAGCCGGCCGTAGTTGGCACCGCCTTGCAGGAAGGCGATGTCGGTGGCCATCCCGGTGAGGGCGACCAGGTGCATGGCGATGCGTTCCAGCTCCAGGGCCACGCCACGCACCAGCTCGACCTCGGGGCGCAGCCGCACACCGGCCAGCGCCTCGACCGCGGCGCAATAGCCCCACGCGTAGGCGATGCTGCTGTCGCCG
>JBFJZP010001078.1:0-1060 GCA_041622095.1 Burkholderiaceae bacterium
GGCAAGGTGCTGGAGGCACGGCTGGTGCATTGGCAACGCGCCTTGGCGCTACCGGCCCACACCACCGACTGGGTCTGGGGAATCGGTTTGGGGCGTTTCCCAAGCCGTTTTGACCAGGTCGACCATGAAGGTGGACTGCCCGGCCAGATCCGCTGGCATGCACAAGCGCCGGGCGATAGGGACGGCCGGGATTTCGTGAAGTTATGGGCTGCGCATGGCCGGATGCACTCCCCGGCCAGCTTCGGCCTGACCCAGCGTGTCGACATCCAGCCTGGCGCGCGTTACCAGGTCGAACTGGACCTGCGTGCCTCCACGCCGACGATTGTCGTGGCGGAGATCTGCGAGCGGCATTTGTTGTATCAGTGGAATTGCCAGTTCACGCTGCTTCGCCCACCCGTCGGTCAATTCACCTGGAGTACACATGCCCAGGCGATGCATGGCCCGGTCTTCAAGCCCCAGCCCTGGTTTGCGCCGCGGCTGGGCATGCTGATGTTGACCATCCTCAACGCCGGCGGAGAGGTGGATGTCGGCCGGGTCGCGCTCGGTTCGGCCGGCGCGCCCAGCCAGATCCGCAACGGGGACTTCCGCGACCAATTGGCCGGATGGTTTCCGGCCGCGCAATACCATTACCTGCCATGGCATACGGACAGTCTGTATCTGGAGATACTGGTCGAGCGCGGCTGGACCGGGCTGATCGTGTTCGCCGCGTTGGTCGCGCTGGCATTGTGGCGGCTGGCGCGGGCCGGGCCAGACAACCGTTCGATCGCGCGCTTCCTGGCGGCGTCCTTGTGCGGCGCATTGCTGGCTGGCGTGTTCGGCAGCATCATGGATATGCCGCGTGCCGCATTCCTGGTTTATTTCCTGGCGTTCTTTGCACTGCAGTTGCCTGGATACCGTGAAAAATTGCCGCCGGCAAGCGGCGCGATGGCGATCAGATGCGCGTCTGGATCGCCAATAATGGGGTAGTTGCCAGGCCCCTCGGATAATGCCGGACGGGGTTGGATGCCGTGTAGTATCGGCGTTCGGCAAGTTGCAGGATGCGCGGTCAGCGCCCGCAGCC
>JBFJZP010001079.1:0-1060 GCA_041622095.1 Burkholderiaceae bacterium
CAGCGGTCCGGCGATGGAATAACACCAGCGCACCTCCAGCCGCAGAAGGTTGGCATCCTGTATCGAATAGCCGGCCACGGGCCGGGCATCGCGAAAGATCAGATGGGAGTTCGGAATCGCGGTGACGGGCGCATCGTTGATCGTCATCGTCTCGCCGAATGCGCGAGTTGAGAAAGCGCCCGGCACCGGATTCAGTCGCCTCACTTCCATGTGATTGTCGACTTCATAGGTGGCGCGAGCGAAACCCAGGCCCATCGAGCGGGTGCGGCCGACTCCGGTCACGGCCGGGCTGTTGGTGTACAGCGGGGCGATGCCCCGGATCAGCCCCTTGCGTATGGCCGGGGCCTGCCCGTTGTTCATGGACGCCAGGCGGGTGGCCTCCTGCACCGCCGCATCGAAGGTGACATAGGCGCGGTAAGCCAGCACCAGTTCGAAAGCACCGATAAAGGTCAGCAGCAGGACCGGAAACACGATCAGCATTTCCGTCATGGCCTGGCCGCCCGCGCCTTGCCGGCTCATGCCACCAACCGGCGGGAAGCGCGCCCTCGCCTGCACGGAATCATGCGCCCACGCCGCTACCTGCGGCTGCTCCACTTCGGCGCCAGGGCGGGGATATCACGGCTGTCGGTCACTGACGGGTCGGTCCCGATGTCAGAGGCATCGGCCTGCTCCGGTTCACCGGCTGCCACAGCTGCCGCTGCCTCCTTGGGCTGGACTTCGGCGCTCTGCAGCGCGGCATACATCTTGTCGATGATGGCGTCGAGCTCCTGCGCTTCCGCATTGTCCTGGTTCAGCGCCATGCGCATCTCGACCAGGGTGGCGGCCGCCGTGTGCAATTGCGCCAGGGTCAGGTTGTACCAGGCGTCGCGACGTTTCGGGTCGACCTGGACCACCTGCGACCAGGCCGCCTCGGCCCCGCGGCGATCGCCCAGCATGGCCAGGCAGTTGCCATAACGGAACAGGGTCTGGGCGTCATTGCGCACCTTGTCCAGCACCCGCCGGTACTGGGGAATCGCCCGCGCGCAGTTGTTCCGCGCATGGGCATCGTTGGCCTCGGCCA
>JBFJZP010001080.1:0-1058 GCA_041622095.1 Burkholderiaceae bacterium
CTTCGCGCGCGGCAGCGCCTGGCGTGTTCTCAGGCGCGTTGTGCCAGCAACAGCGCCGCGCTGCGCATCCCGGCCACCGTCAGCAACAACGAGCCGAACAGATGCAGCGCGGCCGTGCCGATGGCCAGCAGGTAACGCTGTTGCCCCAGCATGCCGACCACTTCGGCGGAGAAACTGGAGAACGTGGTCAATGCGCCGAGGAATCCGGTGACCAGTGCCAGTCGCCACACCGGGTCGAGCTGGGGCAGGGCCTGGAAGATCGCGATGCACAGCCCGACCAGGTAGCCGCCGATCAAATTGGCGGCCAGTGTGCCCCACGGGATCAGGGCGCCGGGGCTGAGCCACAGTCCCAGTCGCCAGCGCATCAAGGCGCCGAGGCTGGCACCGATGCAGATTGCGACGACAGACAACATGCCGCGACGGACCTCACTGGCCCATTTGTTGCGGCAGCCAGGACACGATGCCCGGGAAGACATAGATCAGCGCAACCGCCAGACACATCAGCAGGAACATCGGCATCGTCACCTTGGCGATCCATGGCAGTTCGCGCCCGGTCATGCCCTGCAGCACGAACAGGTTGAATCCGACCGGTGGCGTGATCTGCGCCATCTCGACCACCAGCACGACGAAAATGCCGAACCAGATCGGGTCGATGCCGGCGGCATGGACGGTGGGCATCAACACGCCCATGGTCAACACCACCATCGAGATGCCGTCCAGGAAGCAGCCGAGCAGGATGAAGAACACCGCCAGCGCCAGAATCAGCTGTCCCTGGCTCAGGCCGAGCGAGATGATCCATTCCGCCAGATGCCGCGGCAGGCCGACATAACCCATGGCCAGCGTCAGGAACGCCGCGCCGGCGAGGATCAGCGCGATCATGCAATACAGGCGGGTTGCGCCCATCAGCGAGTCGCGGAAGGTCGGCCAGTTCAGCGAGCCCTGCAGGCCGGACACCAGCAAGGCACCGACGACGCCGATGGCGGCCGCCTCGGTGGCAGTGGCGATGCCGGCATAAATCGAGCCGAGCACCGCCAGGATCAGCCCGACGATGGGAAACA
>JBFJZP010001081.1:0-1058 GCA_041622095.1 Burkholderiaceae bacterium
CGATCGAACTGATCATTGCGGCGCAGGCGGTGGATTTGCGCGGCCTGGACCGGTCCCAGCTCGGGCATGGTGCGCGCCAGGCCTACGACCAGGTGCGTGCGCTGGTGCCGATGCTCGACGAAGACCGTTCGATGGGCCCGGATATCGAACAGATATGCCACGCGGTCGCGACCGGAGCCTTCAGCCAGCTGCAGGCCGGGAGTGTGCCGTCGTGACACTGGCGTTCAATGCCCGCATGTATTCGGTCAGCGCCTCGGCCAAGGCGGACTGGAACAGCTTGCTGGCCTGGGTGGTGCGCCGCGCCGGCCTGGACTGGTCGGCGCTGGACCATGATCCGCCGGCGCCGCTGTCCGCCTTGTGGGCGCGCCATGACCTGGGCCTGGTGATGATGTGCGGCCTGCCATTTGCGCTGAGCCAGCCGCGGCCGCGACTGATCGCGGCACCGCTGCCGTCGCCACAGCGCTATGGCGGTCGGCCGGTCTACTTCTCGGACTTCGTCGTGCGTGCCGATGCGCCCTGGCGCAGGCTCGAAGACAGCTTCGGCGGCGTGCTGGGTTACACGATTCCGGATTCGATGTCGGGCGGTGTCGCCCCCTACCACCATCTGATGGCGCTGCGCCGCACGCGCGGCCAGCGGCTGTTTTCCGGTGTGCTGGGCGACCTGCTCAACGGCCGGGGCGTGATCGACGCGGTGGTGTCCGGCAGAGCCGACGTCGGAACCCTCGACAGTTATTACCTGGACCTGCTGCGCCAGCATGATCCGGCATTCGCAGACCGGGTGCGGGTTGTCGCCAGCACCCGTGCGGAACCGATTCCGCCGCTGGTGGCCACCGCGGCATTGAGCGATGCACAGATCAGCGTGTTGCGCGAAGCCTTGATGGCGACCGCCGCCGAGCCGGCCCTGGCGCCGCTGATGCAGCGCCTGCAGCTCAAGGGGTTTGCCATCGTCGACGACCAGGCCTACGATCACCTGGCCGAGATGGCGCATATAGGTACCGAAGCGTTCGAGAATCTGTGATCGCAGCCGGCCGCCGGGGCCGGGAGCTGCGGGTGTCTGA
>JBFJZP010001082.1:0-1055 GCA_041622095.1 Burkholderiaceae bacterium
AACCAGATTCTGCTCAAGCGCGAAGACCTGCAGCCGGTGTACTCGTTCAAGATTCGCGGGGCCTACAACAAGCTGGCGCAGCTCACGCCCGAAGAGCAGGCGCGCGGCGTGGTCACGGCCTCGGCCGGCAACCATGCCCAGGGTCTGGCCCTGGCGGCCAAGGTGCTGGGGGTCAAGGCGACCATCGTGATGCCCAAGACCACCCCGGAGATCAAGGTGCATGGCGTGCGCTCGCGCGGCGGCAAGGTGGTGCTGCATGGTGACAGCTTCCCCGAGGCGCTGGCCCATTCGCTGAAGCTGGTGGAAGAAAAGGGCTACATCTATGTCCACCCCTATGACGACCCGCACACCATTGCCGGCCAGGGTACCGTGGCCATGGAAATTCTCCGTCAACACCCCGGCCAGCTGGACGCGATTTTCGTGCCGGTCGGTGGCGGTGGGTTGATCGCCGGGATCGCGGCTTATGTGAAGTACCTGCGTCCCGAGATCAAGATCATCGGTGTCGAACCGGACGACTCCAACTGCCTGCAGGCCGCCATGGCCGCCGGCGAACGCGTGGTGCTGAGCCAGGTGGGATTGTTCGCCGACGGCGTGGCGGTGGCGCAGATCGGCGCGCACGGCTTTGACATCTGCAAGGACTATGTCGACGAAGTCATCACCGTAAGCAGCGATGAGATTTGTGCGGCGATCAAGGACATCTACGACGACACTCGCTCGATCACCGAACCGGCCGGCGCCCTGGGTGTGGCCGGGATCAAGAAATATGTCGAGCGCGAAGGCTGCAGCGGGCAGGTGCTGGTCGGTATCGACTCGGGCGCCAACGTCAACTTCGACCGCCTGCGGCATGTCGCCGAGCGGGCCGAGTTGGGCGAGAAGCGCGAAGCGATCATCGCCGTGACCATCCCCGAGCGGCCGGGCAGCTTCAAGGCCTTCTGCGAAGCGATCGGCAAGCGCCAGATCACCGAATTCAACTACCGCTACCACACCGCCACCGAGGCGCACATCTTCGTCGGTGTGCAGACCCACCCGGAAAGCGACCCGCGTGCGGCGCTGGT
>JBFJZP010001083.1:0-1055 GCA_041622095.1 Burkholderiaceae bacterium
GACTCCAGCTTGTGGGTGTAGTCGGCGAACAGCACCAGCGCGGCCAGGCCGGCAGAGCCGATCGCATAACCCTTGGTCACCGCCTTGGTGGTATTGCCCACCGCATCCAGCGGGTCGGTGATGTCGCGCACACTGGCGGGCATCTCGGCCATTTCGGCGATACCGCCGGCGTTGTCGGTGATCGGACCGTAGGCGTCCAGTGCGACCACGATACCGGCCATGCTCAGCATGGACGTGGCGGCGATCGCAATGCCGTACAGGCCGGCCAGTGCATACGAAACCCAGATCGCGATACAGACGCAGATCACCGGCCAGGCGGTGGACTTCATCGAAACACCCAGGCCGGCGATGATGTTGGTTCCGTGACCGGTGGTCGACGCTTGGGCGATATGCTGCACCGGCGCGTATTGGGTGCCGGTGTAGTACTCGGTGATCCAGACCAGCGCGCCGGTCAGTACCAGGCCGACGGCACAGGCGCCGAACAGCGCCATCTGGCTACCGGTGGCATTGATGGCGTTGTCGGGAATCAGCCAGATCGTCACGAAGTAGAACGCCACCAGCGACAACACGCCGGCGACCGCCAGGCCCTTGTACAAGGCAGGCATCACGTTGGTCATGCCGGGGGAGGCCTTGACGAAGAAGCAGCCGATGATGGAGGCGATGATGGACACTGCGCCCAGGCCCAGGGGGTAGACCACCGCGCTGGTGCCGGCGTTGGTCACCATCAGCGCGCCCAGCACCATCGTGGCGATCAGTGTCACCGCATAGGTCTCGAACAGGTCGGCCGCCATGCCGGCGCAGTCGCCGACGTTGTCACCGACGTTGTCGGCGATCACCGCCGGGTTGCGCGGGTCGTCTTCCGGAATGCCGGCCTCGACCTTGCCCACCAGGTCGGCGCCGACGTCCGCACCCTTGGTGAAGATGCCGCCGCCAAGCCGCGCGAAGATCGAGATCAGCGAGGAGCCAAAGGCGAATCCGATCAGGGGGTTGAGCAACTCGGCCAGGTTGGCGTCGGGCGTGTGGTTGCCGTTGCCGACTAGGAACCAGTAGAAGGC
>JBFJZP010001084.1:0-1050 GCA_041622095.1 Burkholderiaceae bacterium
ATGTTGTTCGCGGTGTCCTTGCTGCCCCGCCCCTCGGGACGGGTGGCGATGTTGATCGCCAGCATCGGCGGCGAGGTCGCCACGTAGTTGTAGGAGCTGAACGGCGCGGCATTGACCCGCCCCTCGGCATCGATCGACGTGATCCAGGCCACCGGCCGCGGCACGACGCAACCGACGACCAGTCGGTAGGCGGTTTCGGTGTCCAGCATGGCGCCGTCCACGCAACTGAAGGTTTGCTTGTTCAACGCGGTGTCTCCGTAGGGTGCATCCAGGCATCGCTCCAACAGCCATACCCGCGCTCTGCCTGAACCTGGTTCAGGCGACAGGAGTCACTATAGGCAGCGACCTGCGCGGCTGCCACCGGCCGGGCCGCATAGGTGTCTTGCGCCGAAAGGTATATCGCGAACCCAGGCGACATCAGGACGGCAGGTCCAGCACCGCCTTGGCCAGGATGTTGCGCTGGATCTCGTTGCTGCCGGCGAATATCTTGGCGCCCATCGCATTGAACAGCGGCGCCACCACATGCATGTCGATCTCGTCGTTGTGGCAATGGTCACGCATGCCGCCATAGTCCTGCGCGGACTCGATCAGCAGCATGGCCAATCGCTCGTAGGTCTCGGTCGACCATATCTTGAGCATCGAGATGCTCGCCGGTATCGGCTCGCCGCGTTTGGCGATCTCGGCAAACCCGCTGTAGGCAGCGCCCAGGTCTGCGGTGTCGAGTTGCAGTTGCGCGAAGCGGGCCACGAAAGCCGGGTCGTCGAACAGCCCGCGTTGCCGTGCCAGCTTCTCGACCTGGTGCAAGGTGTGCTGCGAATGCTTGGGACTGCCGGTGAACAGGCGCTCGAAACCCAGCAAGGCCTTGGCCACCGTCCAGCCCTGGTTCAATTCACCGACCAGGTTCTCGCGCGGCACCCGCACGTCGTCGAAAAACACTTCGCAGAATTCCCGCTCGCCGGCGATGTTGCGGATCGGACGCACGGTGACCCCAGGCGACTTCAGGTCGACCAGCAAGAAACTGATGCCGGCCTGCTTCTTCACCGTCTTGTC
>JBFJZP010001085.1:0-1050 GCA_041622095.1 Burkholderiaceae bacterium
GCGCTGGCGCTGGCGCGCCAGGCACCCGAGCCGGTCTTTCTGCGGCCCTACCTGTCGCAGGCGTCGCTGGACACGATCGACAACGCGCCGCCGGCCTTGCGCGCCGGCCTGATGCTGGCCAGCCCCGACTTCATGCGCAAATAGGAAGGAAGGGGCGCCGGATGGACCACCTGTCGAACCCGCCGGGCACACGCCGCCAGGCACTGCAATGGCTGGCAGGCTGCGCCGGCGCCTGGGCCGCGCCGATGGTGTTCGCCCAGTCCCGCAACCGTGCCGCCGGCGACACCAGCGGCCGACTGGTGCTGGTGTTGCTGCGTGGCGCCTGCGACGGCCTGTCCGCGCTGGTGCCGTATGCCGACCCGCACTACTACCGGCGCCGGCCCCATATCGCGATCGCAGCGCCGGACGGCAGCGCACAAACCGCCTTGAAACTCGACGCCCGCTTCGGCCTGCATCCGGCGATGGCCGCCTTGTGGCCGTTGTGGCGACAAGGCGTGATGAGCTTCCTGCCGGCGACGGGGTCGCCCGATCCGACCCGTTCGCACTTCGACGCGCAATACCACTTCGAGTCCGGCATTCCCGGAAAAACCAGCCACACCGCCGGCTGGATGAACCGACTCGCCGGCTTGTCCGACGATGCGTCGGATCGCAACACAAGCCGGATCACCGCGGTGGGTGTGGGCGAGGCCAATCCGGCCATCCTCGCCGGCAATGCGCCGGTGCGACGGGTGCCACGCGGCCAGGCTGCCATGCGCAGCGGCGCACTGGCCCACGACCGGGCGCGCCAGGCGATGCTGGACCTGTATGCCGGCGACGACGCCTTGTCGCGCAACTTCCGCGCCGGCGCTCAAAGCCGCATGCAGACCGCCGAGACGCTGCGCACCGACATGGCCAATGGCGCGGGCATGCAGGCCGATGAAATGCAGGCCGCCAACAATGGCGCCGGGCCGGCCCGGGGCCTGGTGCTCGACGCCCGCCACCTGGGCAGCCTGACGCGCGCCGAATCCGACCTGCGCCTGGGTTTCCTGTCGGCTGGTGGCTGGGACACCC
>JBFJZP010001086.1:0-1050 GCA_041622095.1 Burkholderiaceae bacterium
GCCGCGCTTCGGGCGCCAGATGGATACCGGCGCTCTGGTCGCTCAACACCTTGCCGTCGATCGCCAGGCGCCCCGCGCTGACACGTTCGAGCCCGGCAACCGCGCGCAGCAGCGAGGTCTTGCCACAACCGGACGGGCCGATCAGCACGCCGATCTGGCCCGAACCCAATGCCAGCGATACCGAATCGACGGCCGGGTGGCCGCTGGCACGCGACGCGGAGTTCCGGCCCCGATAGTCGACACTGGCCTGCTCGATCTGGAGAAACATCACCATCGACCTATGATACCGATCCTGAAACCGAATGCGGATGGTTCGCATTAAGTCAACCCACCCGGCCTGTTTGCCGCCAAGCCCCGCATGACCCGTCTGGTAATCCTCGCTTGCCTGTTGCTTGCATTGCCGGTGATCGGCGTGCTTGCCTCCTGGCTGACACCGGATGCGGACAGCATGGCGGTGCTGCGCCACCAGCTGGAGACGGTCCTGCCGTCCTACGCGCAGAATTCGCTGGTCTTGACGGTAGTGGTCGCTATCGGTGTCAGCCTGATCGGCAGCGTGACCGCGGCGCTGGTCAGCCTGTTCGATTTCCCGGCCAGGCGCTGGTTCGAATGGGCATTGCTGCTGCCGCTGGCGATGCCGGCTTATGTCCTGGCTTACGCGTCGACCGACTTCCTCGCCTACAGCGGGCCGCTGCAGGTCGGCCTGCGCGAACTCACCGGCGCCACTGGCGCACTCTGGCCCGACGTGCGCAGCCTCTGGGGTGCGGCGCTGATGTTCACCTTGTGCCTGTACCCCTATGTCTACCTGCTGACACGGGCGGCGCTGGGCGAACGCGGGGTGCATCTGATGGAAGCCGCCCGCCTGCTCGGCGCCGGCACCGTACGCAGGGTGCGTGAAGTCGCCTTGCCGCTGGCCCGCCCGGCTATCGCCGCCGGCGTCGCCCTGGCCTTGATGGAAACGCTCGCCGACTACGGCGTCAGCTCCTACTTCGGCCTGCAGACCTTCACCACCGGGATCTACAAGGCCTGGCTGGTGATGAACGATGCAGACGC
>JBFJZP010001087.1:0-1047 GCA_041622095.1 Burkholderiaceae bacterium
CTTCCTGCTGCATCTCGAGCGCGGCCTGGCGCACCGTCTCGCTGTTCGAGGCTTGTGCGATCTGGCCGAAGAAGCTTGCCGCACGCCGCTCGGCAGCGAGCGCCAGTTGCAAGGCATGCCATGGCTGCATCAGGTAGTGGACTTCGTCGCCGGGAACGGTCTCTGGTGCCTCGGCATCGACCCACGAAAAGCCCTGGGGTGGTGGCGGTGGGTCGCTGGTCCAGCCCATCTGAGCCATGATCTGCCCGGCATGTTTGACTTCGTACTGCGCCATGGTGCGGAACAATGCCGCCACTTCCGGGTTGTTGTGCATCTCCATGGTGTCCGCGAATTCGGTATAACGCCCGACCGCTTCGCGTTCCATCGCCAGCGCCTGCGCCATGAAATCGTCCAGCGTGCGCAACTCGTTGATTCTCATCGCGGGGGTCACAGTTCGAACTCCATTGCCAGATCGGCCACCGTGCGCGTCGCCCGGCCGCGTGTCGATGCGTAGGGCTTGCTTTCGCCGGCATAAAGCACGCCGATGTTGAAACCGTCGTCGGTCATGATGCGCCGGGCGGCACGAGCCGGATCGTCGGTGCTTGCCACCGGCGCAGCATGTACATGGGTCTTCCACTCGCGCTGCTCGGGCCGGAAGGTGACGCAGGGGCTGAGGATCTCGATGAAGGCGAAACCCGGGTGGCGGATGCCTTGCGCGATGATGTCGGCCGCGCCGTTGGGATCACCCGAGAAGGCGCGGGCCACGAAGCTGGCGCCCGAGGCCAGCGCGATGACCAGCGGGTGGAACATCCTGACCCCGGTTCCGCCGGGCGAGAGTTTGGAGTCCCAGTCGGGCATGGTGGTCGGCGAAGCCTGCCCCTTGGTCATGCCGTAGACATGGTTGTCCATCACGATGTAGGTCAGGTCGACGTTGCGGCGGCAGGCATGCATGAAATGATTGCCGCCGATCGAGAAGCCGTCGCCGTCGCCGCCGGTGACCAGCACCGTCATGTCCGGGCGCGCGACCTTGAGACCGGTACCGGCGGCCAATGCCCGGCCGTGTACGCC
>JBFJZP010001088.1:0-1046 GCA_041622095.1 Burkholderiaceae bacterium
GCGCCGGCGGCGACCGGCAGCGGGATGTCGAGGCAGCCGCCAGCGACTACCTGCATCTGGCCGGCCTTGTCGGCGGTGGCTGGATGTGGCTGCGTATGGCGGCAGCGCCGGCCGCGGCGGACACCGCCATGACGAAATCGGCACTGGCACGATTCTACGCCCGGAACGTGATGTCGGAAGTGCCGGCGCTGAAGAAAAATATTCACGCCGGTGCCGAAGTTCTGGATTCGATCGACAACGACAGGCTTGCGCTCTGGTAGTGTGAACCGTATGAACGAACTGCCCCATATCCATCCGACCGTGGTGCATATGCTCATCGACGCCGCGGCACAGGCCCCGCAGCGGGAAGCGCTGGTCTTCGCCGGCGAGCGCCTCACCTACGCTGAGTACCTGCGCTGCGTCATAGGTTTTGCGGAGGAATTGCGCGGTCATGGTGTCGCGGGTGAAAGGGTGGCGCTGGTGATGCGCAATTCTGTCGATTTGTGCATCGCCCTGTTCGCCATTCATATGGCCGGCGCACAGGCAACGCCGCTGAACCCGATTTATACCCAACATGAACTCCAGCCAATGCTCGAGGACGCTGCTGCCACGGTGCTGATATGTGATGACGACGTGCGCCACATGCTGGGAAAGGTCGCAGGCGTCTCAGGCATTCCCCACCTGATCGCCATTGGCGGGCAGAACGGCCGCCGCCTGACTGCCTGGCGGGGGCAGACGGGCCTGCGGGTTCCGCAGGATTTGCCGGCGCCGGATGACTTGTGCATGTTGCAATTTACCGGTGGCACCACCGGGCGTGCGAAAGGAGCCAACCTGACGCATGCCGCGGTCGCGACCAACATATCCCAACGCGAAGCCCTGGTGCCGACGCGGCCGGAAATCGAGCGCATGCTGTGCATCATGCCGCTGTTTCATTGTTATGCGATCGCCATGTGTTTGCACAACATGGTTTACTGCCGCGGAACACTGGTCATCATGCCGCGTTTTCACCCGCAGGAAGTATTGCAGGCCATGACCGCGGAGCGCATCACACTGTTCGGCGGCAGCCC
>JBFJZP010001089.1:0-1044 GCA_041622095.1 Burkholderiaceae bacterium
GAACGCCAGCTCGGCTGGCTGGACCGCTACATCGCCCTGGGCATTCCGGTGGAAAAGGCCTACGTGATTACGGCTTTTGGCTGCAATCTGGGTGGCGCCGTGCCACTGTCGATGGTTACCGACCAGGTTCGCTGGCTGGTCGATGCCTGCGCCGACCGGGGTGTGCCGCTGCCGGCGGTTTATCTGGCCGATACCATGGGCTGGGCCCATCCCGAGGAGATCAAGCGTCGCATTGGTGCGGTGTGCGAGATCGTGCCGGATGCGCGCATCGGCTTGCACCTGCATGACACGCGCGGCGTCGGCGGCGCCAATGTCTATGCCGCGCTGCAGATGGGGGTGCGGCTGTTCGACAGCTCTGTGGCCGGCCTGGGCGGCTGTCCGTTCGCAGGCCACAAGTATGGTGGTGCGGCCGGCAACATCTGTACCGAGGACATGGTGTTCATGTGCCACGAAATGGGCATCGAGACCGGGGTCGACCTGGAACTGCTGATCGAGGCGGCGCGGCTGGCCGAACGCATCATCGGCCGCACCCTGTCGGGCCATGTGATGCGCAGCGGCTCGCTCGCTGCAATGAAAGGATGACACAGATGACACCACTTGAAAGCCGTATCGACACCCGCAGCGATTCCTACCACCAGGCGCTGGCGCACGGCCGCACCCAGGTCGAGACCTTGCGCACACGCCTGTCCGGGGTGGCCACCGGCGGGCGTGATGCGCACATCCGGCGCCACCGCGCACGCGGCAAGCTGCTGGTGCGCGAGCGCATCGACTTCATCGTCGATGACGGCAGCGCCTTCTTGGAACTCTCGCCGCTGGCGGCCTGGGATCAGTACGGCAACGAGGTGCCGGGCGCGGGCATCGTCACCGGCGTCGGCATGGTGGCCGGGCGGCCCTGCATGTTCATTGCCAACGATGCCACCGTCAAGGGCGGCTCGTTCTTCCATGAAACCGTCAAGAAACACATCCGGGCGCAGGAAATTGCCGAGCGCCTGCGGCTTCCCTGCCTGTACCTGGTGGACTGCGGTGGCGCCTTCCTGCCGGAGC
>JBFJZP010001090.1:0-1043 GCA_041622095.1 Burkholderiaceae bacterium
GCCCCCAGTGCCGACGCCGCCGGTGGCGGCCTGCGCAACCATCTCGAGGTTGCCACTGCTGGCTGGCGCGAAGGCCAGCAGCACGTTGCCGCCGACGGCATTGGTGCTGATGAAGACCTTGCCTTCGCGCAGATTGTCATCATCACCGCGCGCCAGCGCGGGAACGGTCAGGCCGGACAACGACAGGCCGGCCAACTGAAACGCAAAACGGCGACGTGGATGCATGCGCATGGACGCTCCTTGGATCTGAATCGTTAACGGACGGTGATCGCCTGACCGCAATGGGCTGGCGATGCGCTTGGTCGCGGCTCCAACGCGCCGGTGACAGCCGGCCTTAGCCGATGCAATCGACGCGGGGTCCAGCCAATCCACCGCCCCGCAGCAGCCGTAAGCCCAGCCGAGGGGTCTGTGCCGGCCTGCATTGCCCCGGCGGTCGAGCGCGCGGGTTGACCGCTTGCCGAGGACGTCGCAGCGCGTCAGGCTGCGTCAGTAGCCGGCGCAAGGCTGGAACCTGTCCAATCGCTGCAAGCGGTTCCTCTCTGGCGCCGTGTCCTTCACGAAGCAACCAGGACGGTTCGAGGCTGAGTGGACCGCGCGCGCTAAACCGTCAACGACTACGGTCGCGCCCACAAACCAGCGCACTCTGGCTGCCAGCACCCGCGCCCGCTGCATCAGGGTTGGCATGCAGGCAGGGAACCGTGGTGTGAGCGGCATGCCCTCGGCCACAAGTTGGTCCCACGCCACCTGCTGCAGCTTCACGGCATCGCCGGGGCTGATGCCACGATCGGCCGCGGCTTTCTCGTTCGCGCCGAACGACGCCGGATTGATGCCGGTGAGCTTGCAAAAGATCACCACCGTGCTCAGGTACGAGCCGTACTTGCCGGCGTGCAGGTGATCAACCCGCCACAGGTCGATCTTGTACTGTGGCAGTTCAGTGGCGCAAGTGCATTCGGCGCTGTAGAAGCCGTCACCCTTGGCGATGCCGGTATCCCGCGCACGCTGGGAAGGCATCGCCGACAAAAATCACACCGGCGAAGCTCGGA
>JBFJZP010001091.1:0-1042 GCA_041622095.1 Burkholderiaceae bacterium
GCCACCGTGGTCATCACCCGGGCCGCACCGCGCATCAGCGCGCGCACCGGCGCCGGCATCGGCACCGCGCCGGCGGCCTGGGCATCGCGTGCGTGGCGTGCCTCGTCGTCCTTCATCTGCGCCACGATCGCCCGCGACGCATGGTCGCCGGCCGGCAAGCGCTGCATATGGCTTTGCAGGTGCGCCTCGACCTGCTTTTCGGTTTCGACGACGAATCCCAGGCTGACCTTGTCCCCGATGCGGCCGGCCAGCAGGCCCAGTCCGAAGGCGCCGGCGTACCACAGCGGATTGAGCAGCGAAGGCCGACTGCCCAGTTCGTCGAGCCGTTGACGGGTCCAGGCCAGGTGGTCGGTCTCTTCGTCGCTGGCGTGCTGGAAATGGGCACGCAAGTGCCCGTCCCGGGTGGCCAGCGCCTGAGCGGTATACAAGGCCTGGGCACAGACCTCCCCGACATGATTGACCCGCATCAGCGCGCCGGCCTGGGCCTTCTCCTGGCTGTCCAGCACGGTCTCCTGATGCGCCAGCGTCGGGCAGGCGCGCGACGCGCGCGGCGTGGCGAACAAGGTCCGCAACGCGCTGTCGGCGGTGGAAAGCAGGCGGTCGACCGGGGAAAAGGCAGGGGGGGTCATGGGGTACTCGCTCGAGATTCGGTGTTAGCGGATGCCTGCGGGCCGGATCGAGGTTGCGGGAGCCGACCCCCGGCGCCTTGCCGGGATCTTGGCAGCATTTTGCCTGGGTGTGGAAACAGCTGGTTATTGTCCGTCTGACGCCTGGAGCGCAGGCTCAGCGGCACCGGTTGCCCGGAAGAGGAATCAGGCTTGTGCGGGCTCACCGCAAGACCCTCTGGCGACCCCTGTGGATTGACCCGTGACAAATCCGAAACCGGCACGCCGGCGCTTTTGTTGTTTGGCTGCAACGGAATCGGTGGATTCGACGGGAATTCCGGCTGAAATTTTTGCCAAACCGGCGGTCGTCTGGTGCAATACGTACAACTTCCTTGAACAGGAGGTTGGCCCGGGGTTCCGAGTACCTCAGATCCGGA
>JBFJZP010001092.1:0-1042 GCA_041622095.1 Burkholderiaceae bacterium
ACGCCCAGTTGGTAGGCGCCCAGCGCCCCACCCCCCTGGAACACCAAGACCACCTGCCCCGGCATCGCAGCGCGGGCGACAGGGGCGGCGTGCAGCGCCTCGGGTGGGGTGTGACGGGTTGTTGTCGATCGTGCCATGGTGTTCCTTTGCATGCGCCTGGGCCTGGACCAGTGTTGCACAAGCCGACCCGTCTTCGTTGACCCGCGGCGACTGTCGCATGCGCGAACGCCACCAGCATGCTGCCGGCCTAGAATTCCGCAGACGCACAACTCCAGAAGGCAACCGACATGTGGAAAAACGATGACGAACTGTTTGCGCTGATGAAATCGCGCCTGTTTCCGGCAGTGGTCGGTGACATTCTGGACACCATGGGCCTGTTGCGCCAGTTCCTCGCCCCGAACATCAAGGCCTTGCGCAGCGACATGGTGGTCTGCGGCCGCGCAATGCCGGTGCTCGAGACCAATTGTTTCTCCGCCAGCGAACCCGAGGGCAAGTTGCCGCTGAGCCGCCAACCCTTCGGACTGCTGTTCCAGGCGCTGGACGACCTCAAGCCGCACGAGGTGTATGTGGCCACCGGATGCGCGCCGCAATTCGCCTTGTGGGGCGGCCTGATGACCAACCGGGCGCAACACCTCAAGGCGGCCGGCGCGGTGCTCGACGGTTATTCGCGCGATACACCCGAGGTGCTGGAGGCCGGATTCCCGGTGTTCTCGTATGGCGGCTACGCCCAGGACCAGGGTGCACGCGGCAAGGTGGTCGACTACCGGGTGCCGGTGGAGATCAACAGCGTGCGCATCAACCCGGGCGACATCGTGTTCGGCGACCTCGACGGCGTGCTGGTGATTCCGCAGGCTGCCGAGGAGGAGGCGATTCGCAAGGCGCTGGAAAAGGCCAGTGCCGAGAACAAGGTGCGCGACGCGATCCGCGGCGGCATGAGCACGGTGCAGGCCTTCGAAACCTTCGGCGTGATGTAATCAACGGTTTCGCGGATGATCTGCCGGCCTCGCGCCGGCAACCTCCGGCCGCCTGCCCGGCCCACCCC
>JBFJZP010001093.1:0-1040 GCA_041622095.1 Burkholderiaceae bacterium
ACCTTGTGCATGATCGACCGCAAGCCGCGTAAGCTGGACGGCGAACAGCGCAATGGCCTGCGCGATCTGGCCTTGCTGATCGAGGCCGAGTTACGCCGCGATCTGCCGCCGTCCGCGGTGCCCAGAGGCGACCCCGCCGAACGGCGACGCCGGCCGCGGCGCAAGACCCTCGAGATGCCCTGGCGTCGCGCGGCCAGTCGCACCACCAGCCGCTGGTGGGCGGCGATACCGGCCTTGTTATCGGCCGCGGCGGTGTTCATCGGCGGGGCGATCTGGGACCAGCAACAGCTGGAGGCCTACCGGGCGGAGCAAGAGAAGGCTGCGGTGCAAACACTCAGTCTGCTGCGCGGCGAGCTGGAAAGCGTGCTCAATGCCAAACTGCATCTGGTCAATAGCCTGAGTGGTTATCTGCGCGCCGGTGGGCAGATTCAGACCGAGGCGTTTGACCAGTTCGCCGGCGAGTTGGCGCACAGCGTTGGAAGTGTCCGCAGCCTGCAGCTCGCCCCCGATGGGGTTGTAACCTATGTATGGCCACTGGAGGGCAATCGGGGCGCCATCGGTCACGATCTGATGGGTGATGCGGCCCGTCGGGCCGCGGCGCAATTGGCAATCGATAACCGGACCTTGTGGCTGGCCGGGCCACTGAACCTGATTCAAGGTGGCGTGGCCCTGATCGGGCGCCAGCCCATTTTCGTCCCGGATGCAGGGAATCCCTCCGGCGAGCGGTTCTGGGGTTTCGCGACCATCCTGATCGACATGCCGGGTCTGCTGGCCGAAGTTGGACTGGTCGAAAATGACGGCCGCTACGGTTACGGCATCCGGGGGCGTGACGCGCTGGGCAGCACCGGTGAGGTTTTCTTCGGCACTGCGGCACTTTTTGCGCAGGATCCGATGCTGGCGCAAATTACCTTGCCCGCCGGCAGCTGGGAAATGGCGGTAGCGCCGACGGAGGGCTGGCCGACGAGTCGGCCCGATCAATGGCAGTTTCGCACCGTGGTGTTGTTCATGGCGCAGTTGATCGGCAGCCTGGTGTATTTCCT
>JBFJZP010001094.1:0-1036 GCA_041622095.1 Burkholderiaceae bacterium
ACCTGGTCGCCTCGGTGTGTTTCATCCAGGCGCTCAAGGGCTTGTCGCACCCGACCACCTCGATCCGCGGCAACCTGTTCGGCATGATCGGCATGGGCATTGCCGCCGTCACCACGGTGTTCCTGATCGGCAACCTGGCGGACAACTTCGGCATGGGCATGGTCTGGGTGCTGTTCGGCCTGCTGGTCGGCGGTGCTTACGGCGCCTACCGCGCCAAGACCGTCGAGATGACGCAGATGCCCGAGCTGGTGGCTTTCTTCCACAGCATGATCGGTCTGGCGGCAGTGTTCATCGCAATTGCCGCGGTGGCCGAGCCCTATGCCTTCGGCATCGTCGCCAAGGGCGAGGCGATCCCGGCCGGCAACCGGCTCGAGCTGTTCCTGGGCGCGGCGATTGGCGCGATCACGTTCAGCGGCTCGGTCATTGCGTTCGGCAAGCTGTCGGGCAAGTACAAGTTCCGGCTGTTCCAGGGCGCGCCGGTGCAGTTCGCCGGACAACACAAGCTCAACCTGATCCTGGGCCTGACCACGATCGGCCTGGGCCTGGTGTTCATGTTCACCGAGAACTGGACCGCATTCTTCGCGATGCTGGCGCTGGCCTTCGTCATGGGTGTGCTGATCATCATCCCGATCGGCGGCGCCGACATGCCGGTGGTGGTGTCGATGCTCAACAGCTATTCGGGCTGGGCGGCAGCGGGCATCGGCTTCAGCCTGAACAACGCGATGCTGATCGTCGCCGGCTCGCTGGTGGGCTCGTCGGGTGCGATCCTGAGCTACATCATGTGCAAGGCGATGAACCGCTCGTTCTTCAACGTGATCCTGGGCGGCTTCGGCGGCGAGGCGGCAAGCGCCGGTGGCGCCAAGGCCGAAGCGCGGCCGGTGAAAAGCGGCAGCGCCGACGACGCGGCCTTCGTGCTGGGCAATGCCGAGACGGTGGTCATCGTTCCGGGCTACGGCCTGGCGGTGGCCCGTGCGCAGCACGCGGTGAAAGAGCTGGCGCACAAGCTGACCGAGAAGGGCATCACCGTCAAGTATGC
>JBFJZP010001095.1:0-1033 GCA_041622095.1 Burkholderiaceae bacterium
CACCCCGTCGCTCGCCACCGTGCCGGAACAGACATAGCCATTCCAGCGCTTGCGCCGGGCATTGCTGGGCATTTCGAAGTAGATGCGGCCGGCCGCGGTCTGCACCGGACCACCCTCGGCCCAGCCGGCATTGCTGACGATGTGGCTGCCGCCACCACCACCGCCTCCGCCACCACCGCCGTTCGCGTCGACGGTGAAGCCGGCGGGCGCGGAGACGGCTTCGTTGCCGCCCCTGGCGCCGTTGTCCTTGGCCACCACATGCCAGCTCCAGTTGCCGTTACTGAAGCCGCTGAGGCTGATCGACCAGGTGTCATTGCCGGCATAGCCCGGGCTGAAGGACTGGGTGGTCACCCCATCGGGATAGGTGATGATGAAACTGACCGACTTGATGCCGCTGGCATCGGTGATGACAGCCGAGAAATCCTGCGCCGAGCCAATCGTGGACCCGTCCGCCGGCAGCATGGCGGAGATGCTGGGGGGCGTCGTGTCGCCGCCGCCACCGCCGCCACCACCGGGCTTGGCCATGGGCACGCGGGTGATCTGCAGTTGCCGGCCATTCGCGGAGGCGGCGCCATAGGCCCGCATCGAGCCATCGGCGGCGCGCAGCCAGCCCTGGCCCTGGGCGTCGATGCGCAGGTCGCGGGGCTGTGCCTGGGCGCGGCGTTCGGCGCTCCAGTGCTCGACCACGCGGCGTTTTTCCGCGCTGATGGCCTGTCCCTGGCCGGGACCGGCCAGGGCCTGGCTGCTCAAGCCGAGCAGCAGGGCGCTGCACAACAGGCCGAGGCGGCCCTGTGCGGTGAAGAGTTTTTGTGACATGTCGTGGTGTCCCCCCAGATTCAGGAATGACCTCACCGTGGCCCGCTGGTCGGTGGCCGCAGGCAGGACAGTGAAGTCGATGCAGGAATTGTTCCGCCGACGCGGCGGACTGTGTTCGTGAGCCTACTGTGGCCCGCCGCGGCTTTTCGCGCCATGGGCAATGGCTGTTGCGCGTATAGGCCATTTTGACTGGCCTTGTAGGCCATGGCCTACATGA
>JBFJZP010001096.1:0-1032 GCA_041622095.1 Burkholderiaceae bacterium
GACCACCTTGCCGAACACCGTGTATCCCCAGCCTCGCGGGTCCGGTGACTTGTAGTTGAGGAAGTCGTTGTTCACGGAATTGATGAAGAACTGGCTGGTGGCGGAGTGCGGTTCGGAGGTCCGCGCCATGGCCAGGGTGCCGCGGTCGTTGCGCAGCCCGTTGTCGGCCTCGTTCTCCACCGGACGGTGGGTGTTCTTGCGCTGGTAGTCGGCGGTGTAGCCGCCGCCCTGGATCATGAATCCCTTGATGACGCGATGGAAGATGGTGTCGCGGTAGAATCCTTCATCGACGTAGCGCAGGAAGTTGGCGACGGACTGGGGCGCCTTGTCGGGATACAGCTCTATCACCATGTTGCCGTGCGAGGTCTCCATTCGCACACGCGGATTCTCCGCCCACAGCGGACCGGATGCGAGTAGACCCCAGGCGATCATCGCCGCACCGAGGCATTGCTTGACTAGCGACATAGGCCTGGATCTCCGTGCCGTTCGAGTAGTTGGCGGGCATGATAATGGGTTTGCCTGGGGGCGCAAAGTTACCTGCCGGCCAAGTTCAGTTGGCAGGGCAATTCCGCTACCATGCGCCGCATGTCGCGCGGCACGACCAAGACTCGCTTCGCCCCCAGCCCGACGGGCAGGATGCACCTGGGCAATCTGCGAACCGCGCTGTTCAATGCCCTCTACGCGCGCGCCGGCGGCGGCGTGTTCCTGCTGCGGGTCGAGGACACCGACCGCCAGCGCAGCCGCGAGGAGTACCTGCAGGGGATCTTGACGGACCTGCGCTGGCTCGGGCTGGACTGGCAGGAAGGCCCGGAGCGCGACGCCGGCAGGGGGCCGTACCAGCAGTCATTGCGCGGCGGCACCTACGCGGCCTACTTCGCGCAGCTGGAGAGCGCCGGGCTGGCCTACCCCTGCTTCTGCAGCGAGACCGAGCTGCGTCTCGAACGCAAGCGGGCGCTGGCCGCGGGTCGGCCGCCGCGCTACTCGGGCAAGTGCGCCGGTCTGGATGCGGCGGCGCGCGATCGGCAGCTGGCC
>JBFJZP010001097.1:0-1032 GCA_041622095.1 Burkholderiaceae bacterium
CCAGCGGCAGGGCCTTGCCCTGTTCGGTGGCGATGATCTGTGCCAGACGCGGCAACTGTTCGCGCACGCCCTGGGCGATGCGCCGCAGGAACTGGGCGCGGGCGTTGGCCGGTAGGGCGGCCCAGCCGGTCTGCGCGGCGCGCGCGCTGGCGACCGCCTGTTCGACCAGTTGCGCATCGCCATCCGGCATATGGCCGATCAGGCGTTCATTGGCCGGGTTGTAGACCTCGACCGAGGGCTGGGCGTCGGCGACGAAGCTGCCGCCAACGAAGTGCTGGAAAACAAAGTCGTGTGTGCTCATGACAGAGTCCTTCAAGGATGCTGCGGGGTAGGGGTGCTGAGAAAACCCGGCAGTTTGTCGGCGGCAGTCAGGTGCTGCCGGCCGAGTTGATCGAGTGAGGCGCAGCCGAGCAGGGCCAGGCTGCGCTCGGTTTCCTGGCGCAGCAGGTGCAGCACCCGCGCCACGCCGGGCGCACCGAACGCCGAGAGGCCGTACAGGTAAGGCCGGCCAATCATGCAGGCGCGCGCCCCCATGGCCAGAGCTTTGACCACATGACTGCCGCGGCGTACCCCGCTGTCGAGCACCACCTCGAGACGGTCGCCGACCGCATCGACGACGTCGGCGAGCAGGTCGATGGTGGCGGCACCGCCGTCAAGCTGGCGACCGCCATGGTTGGACAGGATCAGTCCGGAAACCCCGGCCGCGGCGGCATTGCGGGCATCGCTGACGGATTGCAGGCCCTTGATCACGAATGGCTTGCCCCAATACTGCTGCAGGCGCTCCACTCGTGCCCAGGTGATGTTTTGCTCCATGCGGCTGGCAAAGAAGGCGCTCAGGGTGCCGAGGTTGTGGCCATCCGCGCCAGCCGGCACATTGGGCAGGCTGATGCCGCCGTTGGCCAGGTAGTTGAGGCACCAACCAGGGCGCAAGGCGAAGCCGAGCAGGTTGCGTCGACCCAGGCGTGGCGGCACGGTCAGGCCGTTGCGCAGATCCCGCTCGCGGTTGCCGGCAACCACGGTATCGACGGTGAG
>JBFJZP010001098.1:0-1029 GCA_041622095.1 Burkholderiaceae bacterium
GGCGATCTTGCCGAACATCTGTTGGTGGCGTTGCGCACAGAGGAAAGCGGCGACCAGCGCCGCCGGCTTGGCTGCGAACGGGGTGGTCGCCGACTAGCCGGCGACATCGCCGACAAGGTTTCCCGCGGTGCGGCCTGAGGAAGGCGGCCCGGGACGTCACTCGCTGGTCAGGTTGCGACCGGACGCCTGCTGGCAGGCGTTGGATCCGACCAGCCGAGGACGGCTGAAGCGCTGGTTTACCTGCGGGAGACCAGCCGTGGTGGCCCGGCTGCAAGGCGATGAGCCACCGGGGCATTGGCGCCTGGGCGTGCCTCTGCCGCCGGCAGAGGACAAGCGACGGCTGGGATTGACGGCGCCACCCTCCGATGTCCTCGACTGGCGACCGGCACTGCACCTGCATGAGGTGGTCACGGCCGCCCCCGCCGACTGGCACGTTTCGCTGCGCGACCTGTTGCGGCGCGCCCGCGTCCTGGGACTGGAACCCAGGGTCTTTGGCTCATTTTCCTGGCAGGCCATGACCGGGCTGCCCTACGTGACGACCGACTCTGATCTGGACCTGGCCTGGCAACCCGACCGTGACGCACAGCTCAACGCATTGCTCACGACGCTGCAGGATTGGGAGACCGAACACGGGCGGCGCGTCGATGGCGAGGTATTGCTGCCCGACGGCGGCGGTGTGTGCTGGCGGGAGCTGGCTGGCAATACGGACAGTGTACTGGTCAAATCCGCCAGTGCCGCCGTCTTGCAGGCGCGCGACGACATCCTCGATACCTTCGCGACATGCAGTGGAACACAAGATGACGGTGCACCCATCCCAATTCAAACTGGATGAACGTGTCGCGACATGGGCCGACACGGGACCACCGTCACACCGCCTGGGACGCCTGGCCATTGCCAGCCTGCACACCGAACTCGTGCTCGCGCCCAAACCCGGCCTGGTGACAACCTTCGATACCGGCAGCCACTCGGATATGGATGCATCGACCTTTATGCGCAGTCTGTTCTCCCTGCGCGGCTACTTCATCGCCA
>JBFJZP010001099.1:0-1025 GCA_041622095.1 Burkholderiaceae bacterium
CCGTCGACCAGTACTGGTGGTGGTGGGTCGTCCACATGTGGGTGGAGGCCACCTGGGAAGTGCTGGTCGGCTGCATCATGGCCTGGGGCCTGATCGAGACGCTCGGCGCCCGGCGCACCATCGTCACGACCTGGCTCTACATCGAGGTCGCGCTGATGCTGGGCTCCGGCATCCTCGGCCTCGGCCACCATTATTTCTGGATCGGCACGCCGGAATACTGGCTGTCGGTCGGCGGTTTCTTCTCGGCGCTGGAGCCGCTGCCGCTCGTGGCCATGGTCGTGCATGCGGTCTATGATTCCGGCGTGCACCGGTTCAAGAACACCAACCACCCGGCGCTGGCCTGGTTCATTGCGCATGCGTTCGGCAACTTCTTCGGTGCCGGCGTGTGGGGGTTCATGCACACGCTGCCGCAGATCAACCTGTATACGCACGGCACACAGTGGACCTCATCGCATGGCCACCTCGCATTTTTCGGCGCCTATGCCACCATCAATATCGCGGTGTTCTACCTCGCAATTCAGAAATGGCGCGGCAACGTGCACATGGCCGCCGACCTGCCGGACCGCGGCAGAAAGTGGAAGTGGTCGCTGGCGCTGCTGAACCTCGGCGTCGTCGGCATGACCATGGCCCTGCTGATCGCCGGCTACGAGCAGTCGTTCGTGGAACGCGCGTTGGGCGGTTCCACCTGGGCAGCTTATTTCGAAGCCCAGCGGGCGGCGTGGTTCATGCAGGGGATGCTCTGGCGGCAGATCTTCGGCTGGATGACCGCGGCGGGCCTCGTCGTGCTGGTCTGGGATCTGGTCACGATCGGCAGCAAGGAAACGCGGCCGATGGTAGTGCCTAGCGAACATATTGAGGCAGCGGCTTGACTCACGGGGTCGCGCAGCGATTGGCCAGCGCGTGGGTTGACGATTTTGCAAGTCGGAGAGACGGAATGAAACGAATATTCGGATATACCCTGATGTTGATCGGCATTGTCTTGCCGCTGGCGGGCCAGGCTGCCGACCCCAAGGCGGCCAAGGCGC
>JBFJZP010001100.1:0-1022 GCA_041622095.1 Burkholderiaceae bacterium
CCTCGGGCGAGATGAAGACCAAGCCGACGCAGCATTCCGTCAAGGAGTTGCGAGGCATCGGTATTCAGCCGGATGTGCTCATCTGCCGCTCGGATCGCGAGATGCCGGCCAACGAACGGCGCAAGATCGCGTTGTTCTGCAACGTGGCGGAACAGGCGGTGATCAGCGCCACCGACGTCAAGGACATCTACACCATCCCGACCCACTTCCACGAACAGGGTCTGGATGATCTGGTGGTGAAGCAGTTCGCCCTGGACGCGCCGGCGGCGGACCTGTCCGAGTGGGCGCATGTGACCGAGGCGCCGACCCGGCAGGATGCCGAGGTCAACGTGGCCATGGTCGGCAAGTACGTGGATCTGGCCGATGCCTACAAGTCGGTCAATGAAGCCCTGCACCATGCCGGCATTCACACCAATACGCGGGTGCGCATCAACTACGTCGATTCCGAGCAGCTGGAAAGCAAGGGTCTGGGCAGCCTGCGTGAGGCCGATGCCATTCTGGTGCCGGGCGGCTTTGGCGAGCGCGGCATCGAGGGCAAGATCGCGGCGGTGCGCTTTGTCCGCGAGAACGGCGTACCTTATCTCGGCATCTGCCTGGGCATGCAGATCGCGGCGATCGAATTCGCCCGTGACGTGGCGGGCCTGGCCGGGGCGCACAGCACCGAGTTCGATCCGCAGACCCCGCACCCGGTGATTGGCCTGGTCACCGAATGGCACAACCCGGATGGCAGCATCGAACATCGCGGTGCCGATGACCGCAAGGGCGGCACCATGCGCCTGGGCGCCCAGGCCTGCGTGCTCAGCGAGGGCAGTCTGGTGCGTGAGCTGTACGAAGCGGAGCAGATCGTCGAGCGGCATCGCCACCGCTACGAGTTCAACAACCAGTACCGGCAGGCTCTGGCCGATCACGGCATGCGTTTCACCGGGGAGCAGCCGGAGGACCACCTGGTCGAGATCGTCGAGCTGCCTGATCATCCCTGGTTTGTCGGCTGCCAGTTCCACCCGGAATTCACTTCCACACCG
>JBFJZP010001101.1:0-1022 GCA_041622095.1 Burkholderiaceae bacterium
CGGTCGCGAGGTGCCGGCCCTCTACAACGGCATGGCCACCGCGGCGGACTGGATGTCCGGCGCGTCCTTCGTGGCGCTGGCCGGGGGTATCTACTTTGGCGGTTATCCCTATCTCGGGTTCGTCATTGGCTGGACCGGCGGCTACGTGCTGGTGGCGGTGCTGATGGCGCCCTACCTGCGCAAGTTCGGATGCTACACGGTGCCGGACTTCATCGGCACGCGGTACGGCGGCAACACGGCCCGCCTGCTGGCGGTGCTCGTGCTGGTGGTGGCGTCCTTCACCTACGTGACGGCGCAGATCAACGCGACCGGCACCATCGCCGCGCGCGCCCTGCACATCCCCTTCGAGGTCGGTGTCTGGTTCGGTCTGCTGGGCATCCTGCTGTGCTCGATGCTGGGCGGCATGCGCGCGGTGACCTGGACCCAGGTGGCCCAGTACATCGTGCTGATCATCGCCTACCTGGTGCCGGTCATCTGGATGTCCAACAAGCAGGGCTTCGGCCTCATCCCGCAGCTGGTCTACGGCGACGCCGTGGCGCGCATCGTCGAGCTGGAGCAGTTGCACCAGGTCGGCGTCCTCAAGCCCGCGGAAGCCGTGGCCGGCATGAGCGCGCTGACCAACCTGCACTCGGCGGCCGGAGACTCGGCGCTGGCGGCGTGGCGTTTCGTGACGCTGACCGCCTGCATGATGCTCGGCACCGCCTCGCTGCCGCACATCCTCATGCGCTACTTCACGACCCCCTCGGTGCGTGACGCGCGCAAGTCGGTGGCGTGGTCGCTGCTGTTCATCTTCCTGCTCTACTTCACGGCGCCCGCGCTCGCGACCTTCACCAAGCTGCAGGTGCTGGATCCGAATCTGGCCACCAGCATCATCGGCAAGGCCATCGCCGAGGTGTCGGCGCTGCCGTGGATCCAGAACTGGAGCAACGTCGACTTTCTCAGGATCGTCGATTCCAACGGCGACGGCATCCTGCAGATCAACGAGTTCTTCATGCGCGGCGACATCGTCGTGCTGGCGACAC
>JBFJZP010001102.1:0-1020 GCA_041622095.1 Burkholderiaceae bacterium
AGGCCGTCCAAGGCCAACGCGCGATCCATGCCCTGGACCAGCCCAGGTTCGGCCAGCGCCTTGAGCGCCGCGCGAAAACTGACCTGCGCATCCAGCACCGGGTCATTGAAGGCCGGTTGCAGCCAGTGCGAAACATGCTCGGCAGTCATCAATCTTCTCCTCGGACCAGGGTGAAAAACTCCACCTGGGTGGTTGCGGTTGTTGCGGCCGCGGCGGCGCGACGAGCGCACTGGGCGGCGGCCAGGGGTTCTATCAGCGTGCCGAGCCAGTGCTGTTGCTGGGCGCCCTGCAAGTGGGCATCGGCCAGGGCCGCCAGCTCGGCATGCGTCTTATCGCGCCCGGCCACGTAGCTGTAACCGGTACGCCCGTCGGCCAGGCGCACCACGCAACGGGTCACGCTCATTTCGCCGAGGTTGAAGGCCTCGCCGGTACCGCCCATGCGCCCACGCACCAGGGTCATACCGACCTCCGGCGCACGGATCAGGCGATACTCGGTGTCTTGCAAGGCGTCCTGAAACGGCTTCAAGGCCTGGCCGGCGCGGGCCAGCACGCCCATCCAGCGCTGACGCGCGGGCGTGTGTGCTGCGTTGTGTGGGGCACTGCTGTTCATCGGGAGGTTCTCCATCAGGTCGCGACGTGGTACTGGAAACGATCGGCACGGCTGACCGACAGCGACAGCTCGACCGGTCGACCGGCCTGGTCGCGGGAAAGGGTGAGTACGCTGAGCAGCGCTGCCTGTTGCGGCATCAACAGCCGACTGGCCTCGTCGCGACTCGGCAGGCGCGCGCCGATCCGGCTGAAGCTGCGGCTCAACTGCAGCTCGCGCGCGGCCAGGTAGTGACGTAGCGAGCCGCCCTGATAATCCGCCAGGCGCGACGCATGGGAAGCGCAGAAGCGATGGCGGATCAGACTGACCGGCTGGCCATCGAGCAGACGCAGGGTGACCAGCTCGATCAGCTCGGCATCCTCCGTTAGCTGCAAGTGCTGGCTTTCTTCGCGGCTGGCCGCCCGCCGACAGCG
>JBFJZP010001103.1:0-1019 GCA_041622095.1 Burkholderiaceae bacterium
GAAAGACGAACTGATCGGCAACTTCATGCACGGCATCCTGCATGGCGGGGTGATTTCCTCGATATTGGATGTGGCCGGCGGCGCCATGGCCCTGATCGGCGCCTTCGAGCGCCACCAGCACCTGTCCAGCGCCGAGCGCATGACGCGGCTGTCCAAGCTCGGCACCATCGACCTGCGCGTCGACTACCTGCGTCCCGGGCGCGGTAAACACTTCATCGCCAGCGCCGTGTTGCTGCGCTCAGGCAACAAGGTCGCGGTGGTACGCAGCGAGCTGCACAGCGATGACGGCACCCTGGTGGCCGTGGGCACCGGCACCTATCTCTGCGGTTAAATGCGCATCAACCGGGTCAGGATACGATCCAGGGCGTTGGCGAAGGCTTGCCGGTCCTTGTCTCCATAGGGCGCCTGGCCGCCGCCGACCTGGCCCTGCTCACGCAGGTCGGTAAACAGATTACGCACCGCCAAACGTTCGCCCATGTTGCGCTCATCGAACTCCTTGCCGCGCGGATCCAGGGCCGCCACGCCTTTCTTCACCAGCCGGTCGGCCAACGGCACATCGCTGCAGATCACCAGCTCACCGGGCACCGCGTGCTCCACCAGGTAATCGTCCGCCGCATCCGGGCCACTTGGCACCACGATCAAACGCACGCAGGTGTAGGCTGGCCGAGGCTGCGCCTGGCCGGCCACCAGCACCACCTCGAAACTGCGTTTGAGGGCGAACTTCACCAACTGATCCCGCGCAGCTTTAGGGCAGGCGTCGGCATCTATCCATACGCGCATCGATAATTACTCTCCATGGGCCGGGCAGCGCCCGGCGACTCTCCCATCATGCCAACTTTCGGCGACGACGCCAGCGCCCACCTACGCATGTTTGACCGTGGCGCGGCGCCGCTCACCAAGCCAGCTTCGCGCATACAGCGCGACCACCGCCAGCGTCGCCACGGCCTGCGCAGAGAGGCTATAAGCATCGGCATGGATCCCCAGCCAGTCGAATTCGAAGAACGACACCGGTCGCGTGC
>JBFJZP010001104.1:0-1014 GCA_041622095.1 Burkholderiaceae bacterium
AGCACCAGCGGCACCGCCGCATGTGCCGCCAGGTTGTAGGCCAGTCGCCACATGGCCGTCATCGGGCCGGAACGCGTATGGCTAGCGCCAATGTTCGGCCACCCACGGCGTTGGCGGGACCCTCCGATACCACTTGCCACTGACGCCTTCGATCGCGTCCGGCGGGTTGGGCTTGCCGTGGAAGGCGATGATCTTCGCGCCGGGCGGAATCGTTGGCGGCTTGAACCAGCTCATCAGTCCGCGCGGCACGCAATGGCGCTTGAAGCTGACGCACCAGCCCTCCGGCCAGAACGCGACCTTGCCCTGCCGGCCCAGGTACTGGGTGATGTATTCCTGTTCGTTGCGCACGTCGGCGATCGAGCCCGGGAAGCCGTTTTTCAGATGCGCGAGTGCATCCGCATGCTGGCCGACGGTGTAGCGGTAAACCGAGGTGTTGCCGGTGCCGTCCTGCTTGTCCCATTCGCGGATCACGCAGAACTCGCCCGGATGGTCGAAGAAGCAGTCGATGTTGTCGACGATGACGATGTCCAGGTCGAGGAACAGCGTCGGCCCTTGCAGGTCGTACAGCGGATCGGCAAAGCTGGTCAGCTTGAGCCAGCCATGACCGAAGCTCCAGGCTTCACGCTGATCGAAGGGCGCGAAGCCGACCGCCGGGATAGGCCGCACGTCGATGCCTTCATCGATGCCGTCGCTGTCATCACACAGGCAGACAAAACGAAACGGGCGGCTCAGGTGGCGCCGCACCATCGCGTGCAGGCGGTTGACATATTCCGGGCCGTATTTCCGGCCCCATTTGATGCACAACACGTTGACGGTTTGCATGGTGTGAGATTTCTCCATCGATGGCGACCCCGGACCCGGTCCGGGGGCTGTGTTGCGGTGACCGGCGCGGCCCGGGTCGGGGCGGCCGCGCGGCGTGGGCGGCCGCTTACTTGGCCAGTACCGCTTCGATCGCCAGCAGGTCGTTGGCAGTCAATGAGCCATTGGCCTGGCGCAGTCGCAGGCCGCCGACCA
>JBFJZP010001105.1:0-1010 GCA_041622095.1 Burkholderiaceae bacterium
GCCGCAGCTGCCATCACGGCGGCGCCGGCGGTGCGCCGCGCACCGGACGCGCGCAGGACTGGGAGCCGCGCCTGTTCCAGGGTCTGGATGTGCTGCTCGACCACACCATTTCCGGCTACAAGGGCATGCCGCCCATGGGCATGTGCATGGACTGCGACGAGGATCAATTCGTCGGTCTGATCGAGTACATGGCCGGTCAGGCGCTGGAGTAAGGCATGCCGATGAACCGTCGTGATCTGATCCGCCAGCTTGCCGCACTCGGGCTGCTGAGCAGCGCGCCGGCCGCCGCACTGGCGGCGCGCCGCAAACGCATCCTGCCCTGGCGGAACTGGTCCGGGGCCCAGTCCTGCATTCCCGCCCAGCGCGCCGCGCCGGCTGACGAGGCCGAGCTGGCCGAGCTGATCCGCAAGGCGCCGGGCGAGGTGCGTCCGGTCGGGTCCGGACACTCCTTCAGCGCGCTGGTGCCCACCGATGACACCCTGGTCACGCTGGCCCGCATGAGCGGGATGATCGGGCATGACAGCCAGAGCCTGCAGGCGGAATTCTGGGCCGGCACCCCGATGTCGCAGATGGGCGAGCCGCTCAAGGCCATCGGTCAGGCCCTGCCCAACATGGCGGACATCGACTACCAGACGCTGGCCGGTGCGCTGGCCACGTCCACGCACGGCACCGGGGTGGATTTCCGCTCCTACTCGAGCGGCGTGACCGGCCTGCGCCTGGTGACCGCCGACGGGGAGATCCTGGACTGCGATGCCGAGCGGCATCCGGAGGTGTTCCAGGCCGCGAAGGTCTCCCTGGGCGCACTGGGCATCATCACGCGGGTCAGGCTGCAGAACCGTCCGGCCTTCCGCCTGAAGGAGCGCATGTGGGTGGCGAAGACCGAGGAATTGCTGGAAGACATCGAGCGGCTCAAGCGCGAGAACCAGCACTGGGAGATGCAGGTCATCACCAATTCCGACTATGCCGCCTCGATCTCCCTGAACGAGACCGACGAGCCCCGCACGCCAGGC
>JBFJZP010001106.1:0-1010 GCA_041622095.1 Burkholderiaceae bacterium
CAGCTGCCGCCGGTATTGACGCCGAGCACGCGCATGCCGCCGACCAGCACCGTCATCTCTGGCGCGGTCAAGGTCAGCAGGTTCGCCTTGTCGACCAGCAACTCCGCAGCCGAGGCTTCCAGGCCCTTGCGCGCATAGTTGCGGAAACCGTCGGCGGCCGGCTCGAGCACTGCGAACGACTCGACGTCGGTCTGCTTCTTCGATGCGTCCATGCGCCCTGGCGCAAAAGGCACCTTGACCTTGTGGCCGGCCTTGCGCGCCGCTTCCTCGACCGCAGCGCAGCCGCCGAGCACGATCACGTCGGCCAGCGACACCTTCTTCTTGCTGTCGGCGTTCTCGGCATTGAACGCCTTCTGGATCGCCTCGAGTTTCTTCAGCACCTTGGCCAGTGCCGCCGGCTGGTTGACGTCCCAGTCCTTTTGCGGCGCCAGGCGGATACGTGCGCCGTTGGCACCGCCGCGCATGTCGCTGCCGCGGTAGGTGGATGCAGAAGCCCAGGCGGTCGTCACCAACTGCGTGATCGACAGGCCGGAGCCGAGGATCTGCGCCTTGAGTGCGGCAATGTCCTTGGCGCCGACGAGTTTGTGGTCCACCGCCGGAATCGGGTCCTGCCAGAGCAGTTCTTCCTTGGGCACCAGCGGGCCGAGGTAACGTGCAACCGGACCCATGTCACGGTGCGTCAGCTTGTACCAGGCGCGGGCGAATGCGTCGGCGAACTGCTTCGGGTTCTTCTGGAAGCGTCGTGCGATCTTCTCGTAGGCCGGGTCCATGCGCAGCGCCAGGTCGGCGGTTGTCATCATCGGCGCGTGCCGCTTCGACGGGTCATGCGCATCCGGCACCGTGTCCTTGGCCGCGGCATCCTTGGGTGTCCACTGGTGCGCGCCGGCCGGGCTCTTCGTCAGTTCCCAATCTCGGCTGAACAGGTTCCGGAAGTAGCCGTTCGACCACTGGGTCGGGGTGGATGTCCACGCGCCTTCCAGACCGCTGGTGATCGTGTCGGCGCCCTTGCC
>JBFJZP010001107.1:0-1009 GCA_041622095.1 Burkholderiaceae bacterium
ACCCCGGCCGCCAGCGGAAAGAACCACACCGAGAAAACCAGGATGCCGGCGTGCAGGTTGAACAGGTCGCCGCGAGACAGCAGGATGCGACCGGTCAGCAGGCGACGTGTACGGTGCAGCAGCAGCGCAAGCGTTGGTATCGACAGGTAGCCCAGGGAACTCCAGACCAGTTTTGCCGCGGACACCTCCCCAAACGGGATCAGGGCCGCCAGCATGCCGACCACAAGTACGGCCAGGTTGAAGCTGCGTGAGCGGGACATCGGGCGGGTGACCCACGCCAACAGGTGGGCCAGCATCAGGGCGCTGCCGCCCATGCCGATCCATTGCGAAAGGGTGCTCATCCTTGTGCGTCCACCCAGGCCTGGTTGAACCGCACGTGCCGGATGCGCTTGGTACGCCACGAATAAAGCAGTTGATAACTGCCATCGGACATCTGCAGCAGCGACGGGTAGGACACGTCGTTCGGCTTGGTATCGCCTTCCTCGATCACCGCCAGCCGTTGCCAGGTTGAACCATTGTCCGTGGACCGGGCGAGTGTCAGGTTCTTGCGGTCCACCGCATCATCGTTGAACACCAGGAGTACGCTGCCGTCCTGCGCGCGCAAGGCGTCCAGGCCGGCATTCGGGTTCGGTAATGATGTGACGACGGGGTCTCCCCATTCGCCGGTGGTCGGGTCGCGATGCACCATGGTGATGCGATGCACGCTGCGATCGGCGCTGCGAAGGAATGCCACCGCGCCGTTCTCGCCACTGGGCGCGGCAACCGCCGGTTGCAGGGTGTCTCGCCCCCAGGTCAGGCGCTGCTTGGCGACCACTTCGAGGTTCTCGTCCAGCCGCAGGATCTCGCCAAACTTGCCCATGAACTCGTGGTACACGGGGATCAGCAGATCACCATCTGCGTAGGCGCGGGCGGACCCGCGCACCACGTCGTCGTCCACCCGCCCCTCAACCCGCGCCGCGTCCTCGTGGACGCCGATGCCGGCGCCTGCCGCCACAGCACCCTCGTCAAC
>JBFJZP010001108.1:0-1005 GCA_041622095.1 Burkholderiaceae bacterium
CCGAGGTCAACTGGGCGGCGATGCCGCTGTCGGGCGTGTTCGACACCCAGGACGGCGCGCTGGTGCTGGTGGGTGCGTTCAAGGCCAACCCGCTGCAGGACATCTGCAAGGCGCTCGATCTGCCCGACCTGTCCGCGGACCCGAAGTTCTGCAACCTGAACCAGCAGTTCAAGCACAAGGCCGAGCTGCAGGGGCTGTTCCGCCAGCAGTTCGCCAGCAACACCCGCGACCACTGGCTGGGCCGACTGGAAGCGCAGGACTTGTTGTGCGCGCCAGTGCGCGACCTGCGCGAGGCGCTGGTCGACCCGCAGACGCTGCACAACCAGATGCTGATGCAAGGCCCGGGCGAAGGCCAGACTTGTCGCTTCGTTGGCAGCCCGATCCAGATGTCCGGCGCCAAGGCCGGTCTGCATCGCGCGCCACCGCGGCTGGGCCAACACACGCAGGAAATCCTGGACATGGTGCAGGAACAGGCGCAGGCATCATGAACACGGTCGAACAGAACCGACGCCCCGGCATGCAGAGCGATGCCGGCGCGGCTGCCGGCGTGACGCTGGAGATCAAGAACCATGTTGCAACGGTCACGCTGAACCGGCCGCAGGCGATGAACGCGGTCAACCTGGCTACCGAGGCCGAGTTGCAGCGCATCTGGACGCAGATCGAGAACGATCCCGCGATCCGCGTCGTGGTGCTCACCGGTGCCGGCGAGCGCGCCTTCTGTGCCGGCGCCGACCTGAAGAACCCTTCCGTGACCGGCCTCGAATACTGGGCGGCCAACCGGGTCGGCGGCTTTGGCGGCATTGCACTGCGCGAGACACTCAACGTTCCGGTGATCGCCCGCGTCAACGGATTCGCACTCGGCGGTGGCCTGGAGATGGTGCTGGGCTGCGACATCGTCGTGGCCTGCGAGGAAGCCAGCTTCGGCCTGCCCGAGGCGCTGGTCGGGCGCATGCCGCTGGACGGCGGCATGGTGCTGCTGCAGCGCCAGGTGCCGGTCCGCCAGGC
>JBFJZP010001109.1:0-1005 GCA_041622095.1 Burkholderiaceae bacterium
ACCTCCGCAAACACCGCCGCATCGTCCGCCTCCGCCAGCCCCACGGCGGCCTTCACCGAGGGCTCGACCGCGCGCAGAAAAGGATTTGTAGCCTTCTCCTCGGCCAAGGTGACAGGGACGATTGGCTCGCCGGCCGCGTCGGCGGCCTTGATGCGCGCGATGCGGTCCTTCAGCGCCTGGTTGTCGGGCTCGATCGTCAGGGCGAAACGGCCATTGGCCTGGCCGTAGTTGTGGCCGGAGTAGAAGCGCATGTCATCGGGCATGGCGCGGAATTTCGACAGGCTCTTCCACATCATGGCATGGGTGCCCTCGAAGACCCGGCCGCAGCCAAGCGCCATCAGACTGTCGGCGGTGAACGCCGCCTTGTCGGCGTCGAGCACATAGGCGATGTGGCCGATGGTGTGGCCGGAGACGTCGATCACCCGGGCGACCGTATCGCCGAGGCTGACGGTCTCACCCTCGCTGAGCGCGAGATCCAGCTTCGGCAACCGGCCGCTGTCCTTGGCATGGCCGACGACCTGCGCGCCGTATCGGCTGCGCAGTGGATCCACGCCATCGGTGTGGTCGCCGTGGTGGTGAGTGATCCAGATCTGATCGAGCCGCCAGCCACGCGCCTCGAGCGCCACCGCGATCGGTCCGGCCTCGGGCGCATCGACCAGCGCGACCTTTCCGGAGGTCCGGTCGCGAACCAGATAAGCATAGTTGTCGGACAAACACGGCACGGTGACGATTTCGCAGCGGCTTTCCGCGGGCATGGCAGAGTCTCCTGAATTCCAGTAGGCTCAACATCGCCGATCACAGGATGGGGCGCAATGCATCTGGACGTCGTCGAGTTGCGCAACTTCTACTACACCACCCAGCTTGGCCGGATGGTGCAGCGGGTGGTGCGTGGCCGGCTGCGCGCGATGTGGCCGGACATCCACGGTCAGACCCTGCTGGGCTTCGGCTTTGCGGTGCCCTTCCTGCGCCCCTTCATGGAGGAAAGCGCGCGCACGCTGTGCCTGA
>JBFJZP010001110.1:0-1005 GCA_041622095.1 Burkholderiaceae bacterium
AGCGAGGCGCGCATGGTTTCCGGCGAGTCGCCTGTGGCCGGCTCTAGCGAGACCTCGATTTGCCCACCGGCATGTTCGAGTCTGACCACGCTGGTGCCGCTGACCGGTGCCAGGTCGTGGGCCACGCTTCCCGGCAGCGCACAGGCACTGGCCAGGCCGATGGCCCCAGTGGCAGCCAGGGAGCGGTGGCAGTTGTGCGGCATGAAGTAGCGGGTGTTGAGTGCGCCACCGTTACGCGCAGGAGAGAGCAAAACCGGCTTGGGGATGACCATCTGCGACACGTCGCCAAGCCCCATGGCCCGACCTGCCTGCAAGCGAATGCTCTCCAGACGCGCCAGCAACTCGCTGTCGGCATCCAGTTCGGCGGGGCTTTCATAGCCGGTCTTGCCCAGCGCCTCGGCATGCATAATCACCATCGGCATGGCCATGTCGATGCAGGTCACCTCGACCCCGTCGAAGCAATCGCGCACCTGCCCGGTGGGCAGCAGACGACCGGTCTTGGCCCCGGCGGCATCGAGGAAGGTCAGCTTGATCGGCGCCGCGCTGCCGGGCACGCCATCGATGCAGGTGTCGCCCTCATAGCGCACCCGGCCGTTGGGCGTCAGCACTTCCGAGTCGATCAGGGTATTGGTGTTGAGATTGCGGATGCGCACTCGGGTGACCGGCGCTGCGGCATTGACCAGGCCATGCTCGATGGCGAACGGGCCGATGGCGCAGAGCATGTTGCCGCAGTTCGGCGCCGTATCCACACGTCGTTGGGTCACCATTACCTGGACGAACAGGTAGTCGACATCCGCCTGCGGGTGACTGGAGGTACTGACAATCGCGACCTTGCTGGTCTGCGCGCTACCACCGCCGATACCATCGATCTCCAACTCATGCCCCGAGCCCATGATTTTCAGCAGCAGTTCATCGGCGTCACCGAAGCGGCAGCGCTCGCCGCGGCCAAGACGATGGGCTACGGCGATCGCAAGCACGCCGACCACGTGGCCGTCGAGGCGATGC
>JBFJZP010001111.1:0-1003 GCA_041622095.1 Burkholderiaceae bacterium
CAGCGACAGGTCGCCGCCTCGGCCGTCATAGCAGTCTTCGGTCACCGCGCCGATGTAACGCGTGTTCCAGGCCGCCTTCATGTTGTCCATCGACCAGGCCAGCTCGAAGTTGGACTTGACCCGCGGGAAGTTGACCGCCGCCGCGCCTTCGTAGCGACCGGCATAGGAGGTCTTGGTCGAACCCCCGTCAACGGCCGGGTCGAACTGGTCGTACTTGATCAGGTAGCTGGTATCCCAGCTCAGCTTGAAGTCGCCGAACTGATCGAAGGGCAGGGTGTAGTCCATCGTGATGTCGATGCCCGAGGTCTCCAGCTTGGCGAAGTTGGTGAACTGGTTCAGGACATTGGTGATGCCGTCATTGGCGCCACGCTCGACCGCGTCACAGAAGCTGCGGTTTTCCGGGTCGGCGCGGTAGCAGGCATCCAGCACGTACTGGGCACCCGGCACCGTGATGAAGTCGTCGATATCCACCGAGAACCAGTCCAGGTACAGGTTGAACTCCGGCAGGAAGCTCGGGCTGTAGACGAAACCGGCGGTGAAGGTGGTGGCGGTTTCCGGCTGCAGCTCCGGGTTGCCGCCGAAGTCGCTGGGCAGCTGGGACAGGGTCTGCGTGTAGCCGTCGTCGATGCCGTCGGCACCGCAGTTGGCATCGGCGTTCTCGTCCAGGGCCCGTTCGTCGGCGTCACAGGGGTCGACCAGGCTGGGGAAGCTCTGCGCCGCACCCAGGAACAGGTCGGTGATGGCCGGTGCGCGGAAGGCCTGGGAGGCGGTGCCGCGGACCAGCAGGTCGGCCACCGGCTGCCAGCGCAGGCCGGCCTTGCCAACGGTCTTGGAACCGAAGGCATCATAGTCGGAGAAGCGCGCAGCCAGGGACAGTTCCAGCGCCGAGCTGCCCCGTTCCCAGGTCAGCCGGACGAAGGTCGTGTTGCTGCCCTGAGCCATCCAGACCCGCTGCTCGAGCACGCCATCGGCAAGCGCGTATCGCCAGACCGGCATGGTGCCG
>JBFJZP010001112.1:0-1002 GCA_041622095.1 Burkholderiaceae bacterium
GAGGCCTTGCAGGGCCGCGGCGAATTTGTCGCGATGACCGGGGACGGGGTCAACGACGCGCCGGCGCTCAAGCGGGCCGACATCGGCGTGGCGATGGGCAAGGGCGGCACCGACGTGGCGCGCGAAGCCGCCAGCCTGGTGCTGATGGACGACAACTTCGCCACCATCGTCGGCGCGGTGCGCGAGGGGCGCCGGATCTACGACAACATCCGCAAGTTCGTGCGCTACACGATGACCAGCAATTCCGGCGAGATCTGGACGATCTTCCTGGCGCCGATGCTGTTCCTGCCGATACCGCTGCTGCCGATCCACATCCTGTGGGTCAACCTGGTCACCGACGGCTTGCCGGGGCTGGCGCTGGCGGCCGAGCCGGGCGAGCGCGGCATCATGCAGCGCGCGCCCCGGCCGCCGACCGAAAGCCTGTTTGCCCAGGGCATGTGGCAGCACATCCTGGGCGTCGGCCTGCTGATCGGTGGCCTGTGCCTGGGCGTGCAGGCCTGGGCCTTGTCAATCGGCAATGCCCATTGGCAGACCATGGTGTTCACCGTGTTGACCTTGTCGCAGATGGCCCATGTGATGGCGATCCGCTCCGAGTCCGAGCCCTTGTGGCGTCTGGGGCTGGGCAGCAACCGGCCATTGCTGGGTGCGGTGGCGCTGACCTTTGCGCTGCAGATGGCCACCATCTACGTGCCGGCGCTCAATCCGATCTTCAAGACGGAGCCGCTGTCGGCGTTCGAGCTGCTGGTCTGCCTGGCGCTGTCGGCCGTGGTCTGGCTGGTGGTGGAGGTGGAAAAGGCCTGGCGCCGCGGGCGCCGGGAGCGGGGCGCCAGTCTTGACGCCACTGTCTGAGCGCGCCAGCGCCGCGTCGCGCCACCGCGCTATCGGCCGCGCCGGAACCGGCCGCATCGGTTCCTGGGCGCGCTACCGCCGCCGGATGGCGCATCCCCCTTTTCTTTGGTCAACTATTCGTTGACCGGTGTCAGGCCCGGGCGAATAATGGAC
>JBFJZP010001113.1:0-1002 GCA_041622095.1 Burkholderiaceae bacterium
GATCACCGGCACCAGCGTGTTCTTCAGCGCGTGGCCGAAATGCACCGCGCGGTTGGTCAGTCCGCGCGCGCGGGCGAACTTGATGTAATCGGTTCGCAGCACTTCGAGCATCTCGGCGCGCACCAGGCGCATGATCAGCGTCAGCTGGAAGATCGCCAGCGTGATCGCGGGCAGCACCACATGGTGCCAGCCGTCGACCGTCAGCAGGCCGGAATTCCAGCCGCCCACAGCCACCGTATCGCCTCGGCCGAAGCTGGGAAACCAGCCGAGCCAGACCGAGAACACCAGGATCAGCAGGATGCCGATCAGGAAGGTCGGCAGCGACACGCCGAGCAGCGAGAACATCATGAAGCTCTGGCTCAGAAAATTGCCGCGGCGCAGCGCCGCATAGACACCCATCGGCACGCCGATGACGAGCGCCAGCAAGGCTGCGACCAGCGCCAGCTCCAGTGTCGCCGGGAATCGTTCCACGATCAGCGAGGACACCTTGCCACCCTGGCGCAGGCTGATGCCGAAGTCGCCTTGCGCGGAGTTGAGCAGGAAGTGCCAGAACTGCACGATGAAGGACCGGTCCAGGCCCAGCATCTCGCGCAGTTCGCGCACCTGCTCCGGCGTGGCATCCTGGCCCAGCATGAACAGGACCGGATCGCCGACGAACTGGAACAACATGAACGCAATGAACGCCACCGTGGCCATCACGAAGACGGCCTGCAGGAGTCGACGCAGAATGAATGCGAACATGGATGAATCGGTGAAAGCGGCAAAGGGGGCGAATGTAGCATGCAGTCAGGCCTACTGCGGCAGGGGTTTTCCAGAGTGGAAACTCTCTCCGTCGCTGTGCGGGTTTGTCCTGTTGCCCGGGCGCGCGCAAGCCAGTACATTGGCGCACTTCATCAACACGGGGATTCACCATGCATTTCAAGCGAGTACTGGCCGTGGCGGCGTTGACAGCCGGCCTGGCCTTGTCATCCGCGCAGGCGACGACGCTCAAGTGGGGCGCGC
>JBFJZP010001114.1:0-1001 GCA_041622095.1 Burkholderiaceae bacterium
AGATGGTGGCGGCGCTGAACATCAGCGGACAGGCCAACCGCACCAGCGCGCGCGTGATGCAGGACACCATGCTCGAGCCGCTGCTCGAGGCTGCACGCACCATCTCGCAGCGGCTGGGTCGCACGAGCGTTGATTGAACCTTCCGTTCCTGCATCGCGAGCGGGCAGACGGACATGGCCGGCAAGCCGCAGTCACGCCGGGCGTGCAGATGGGCCGGCCGGCGTGGCCCCAGCTCCGGGGTGAATGCCACGGTATCATCCACGGCCGACCCCGGGGCAGCATCCCGATGGGTATACAGGCATTGGCACAGGCGCAAACCACGCTCTGGCAGTCATCAATAAACCAAGGAAGGCCGGACCAGACATGGGCGCGCAGTGGAAAGCAAAAGGCAAGGAACTGGCGGCCAATGCCAGGGGCAAACTCTTCGGCCGCCTCGCCAAGGACATCATGGTCGCCGCGCGCAGCGGCGCCGACCCGGCGTCCAATGCCCGCCTGCGCCTGGTGGTGGAACAGGCCCGCAAGGTCTCGATGCCCAAGGAGACGCTGGAGCGCGCCATCAAGAAGGGCGCCGGCCTGACCGGCGAGACGGTGAACTTCGAGCACGTCATCTATGAAGGTTTCGCGCCGCACCGCGTTGCCGTCATGGTGGAATGCCTGACCGACAACGTGAATCGCACTGCACCGGAGATGCGGGTCCTGTTCCGCAAGGGGCAGCTGGGCACCTCCGGCTCGGTGGCCTGGGATTTCGACCATGTGGGCATGATCGAGGCAGAGCCCGTCGTGGCCGGCTCCGACCCTGAACTGGCCGCGATCGAGGCCGGCGCGCAGGACCTGGAGCCGGGCGAGGAGGAGGGCACGACGCTGTTCGTGACCGCCCCGACCGACCTGGACCTGGTCAGCCGGGCTTTGCCCGAGCACGGATTCAAGGTCCTGACCGCCAAACTGGGTTACAAGCCCAAGAACCCGATTGATTCTTCCAGTCTGAGCGCCGCCGAACTGGA